>CANKBT010000001.1 GCA_947479995.1 Frankiaceae bacterium
CGGCTGGAGAAGGCGCTCGAGGGCGTCGTGCTGCACGCCGACGCGCGCGCGGCCGCGCACCTGGGGGCCAGCGTGCCGGTCACCGACGAGGACTGGGCGGCGGAGTACCTCTCGCTCGACCTGGCCGTCGGCGTCGTCGACTCCCTGGAGGAGGCGACCGACCACATCCGCCGCTGGGGCAGCGGCCACACCGAGGTCGTCGTCACGCGCTCGGTGCAGGCGTCGCGGCGCTTCGTCAGCCGCGTCGACAGCGCCGCGGTGATGGTCAACGCCTCGTCGCGCTTCACCGACGGCGGCGAGTTCGGCTTCGGCGCCGAGATCGGCATCTCGACGCAGAAGCTGCACGCCCGCGGCCCGATGGGCCTGCCCGAGCTCACCAGCACCACCTACGTCGTCACCGGCGACGGGCACGTGCGCGGCTGACGGCGGGCGTACCGTCGGCGGCATGTGCCGCAGCATCCGCACCCTGCACAACTTCGCGCCGCCCGCGACGCCGGACGAGGTGCAGGCCGCCGCCCTGCAGTACGTCCGCAAGCTCAGCGGCACCGCGTCGCCGTCGCAGGCCAACGCCGCGGCGTTCGAGCGCGCGGTGGCCGAGGTGGCCGAGGCGACGCACCGGCTGCTCGACGCGCTGGTGACGACGGCGCCGCCCAAGGACCGCGAGGTCGAGGCGGCCAAGGCGCGCGAGCGCGCCCAGGCCCGCTACGCCACGCAGGGCTAGGGCGCGGTCAGCCCCAGCGCGTCGTCGCGGTGGCGGAAGACGCGGCGCAGCGCGAGCACGAGCAGCGGCACGCCGAGCAGCAGGTACGTGAGCAGCAGGGCCCGCGGGTAGGCGCCGGCCTGCGCGCGCCACGTCGTCGTGTTCTCGACCGCCGTGGCGTTCGCGCCCTCGCGCGCGTCGGCGATGCCGAGCACGGCCGCCTGCAGCCCGAGGAAGACCGCGACGCCGAAGACGACCCAGCCGCGCACCCACCGCGGGCGCAGCACGAGCAGCGCCAGCAGGGGCAGGGCGAAGACCGCTCCCGTCGCGACGCCGAGCGGCCGCTGCCGGTCGGGGTGGTCCGCCAGCCAGGGGCCGACCTCGTCGAAGAAGACCCCGGCGACGGTCGCCGCGCCGAGGGTGAAGACGAGGAAGACGACGACCGCGATGCCGAGCCCGCGCAGCTGGCCGCGGGTCTGCGGGCTCACCACGCCCGGCTCCGTCGGCTCACGCGCGGGGGAGCCGCGACTGCGCGAGCCACAGCGTCAGGCCGGCCGGCCCGGCCATCCAGGTGAGCAGCAGCGCGACGCGGGTCGAGCGGCCCTGCTCCAGCCCCTGCTCCCACACCCACCGCCCGACGAACAGGTCGAACGCCAGGTAGTGCGCCCAGCCCGCCAGGAAGCCCGACGGCTGCCCGAGGCCCGCGCGCACCGACTCGGGGTCGCGGAAGTCGACGCGCGTCGTGCCCCAGCCGGCGGCGAGCAGGCCGACGTACGTCGCGCCGAGCGCGGCGTGCAGCGGCGTGGCGAGCCGCACGAGGCGGGCGGTGAGCGGCGCACGCGGGGCGAGCACCATCGCCAGCCACAGCGGCGCCGTCGACGTGTTGACGACGGCGTAGACGAGGCGCTGGCGCGCGCTGAACGGCGCCATCAGTACGAGTCCGCCCGGCCCTCGTCGGCCAGGTGGCCGACGACCGCGGCGTAGTCCTCGCCGGCGTGCCCCGCGTCGAGGGCCGCCTGGGCGTCGGCGAGCGCGGCGCGGGTGACCGCGAGCTCGGCGTCGCCGGCGCTGTCGACCGCGAGCGCGAGGTCCTTGGCGAGCAGCTCGAGGCTGAACTGCGTGTCGGCGTAGTCGCCCGCCTCGACCATCGCCCGCTTCTGCCCGAGAGTCCAGCCGTAGGCCGTGCCGCCGAGCAGGTCGAGCACCGCGGTGCGGTCCAGGCCGAGCTGGCCGGCCAGGGCGAGCGCCTCGCCGAGGCCCGCCGCGAGCACGCCGATGCCCTGGTTGACGACGAGCTTGAGCGCGCTGCCCGCGCCGACCTCGCCGACGCGGCGCACGCGCGCCGGGTCGCCCCAGAGGTGCAGCAGCGGCAGCGCCTCGTCGTAGTCCTCCTGCGCGCCGCCGACCAGCACGCCGAGGGTGCCGTCGGTCGCCGGGCCGACCGAGCCGGCCACGGGCGCGTCGACGTAGCGCAGCCCGCCCTCGCGCGCCGTGCGGGCGAACTCGCGCGCGGCCTGCGGCCCGATGGTCGTGGCGTCGACGACCAGCGCGCCGGCCGGGGCGTGCGCCACCACCTCGGGCAGCACCTCGCGCACGCTGTCGGGGCCGAAGAGCATGAGCACGACGACCTCGGCGCCGACGACGGCGTCCTCGACGCTGGCGGCCACCTCCGCCCCCTCGAACTCCCGGGGCGTGCGGTTCCACACGACGAGGTCGTGGCCGGCGGCGGCGACGTGGCGGGCCATGGCGGCGCCCATGCGCCCCAGGCCGAGGAGGGCGACGGACGTCATGCGGCGACCCTAGGGCCGCCGGCGGCCGGGCGGCGACCGCGGGGGCGCCGTGCCAGGGTCGTCGGGTGAGGACGGTGCGCACGCTGCTGCGCGTGCTGGCCGTGCTGCTGCTGGGGCTGCTGCTCGTACGCCTCGGCGGTGGCGAGCGCGGCACGCTCGGCGTGCTCGCCGTCGGCGCCCTGCCGGTGCTGCTGCTGCCGGCGTACGCGCTGCTGGTGCTCGCCGCCCCGCTGCGCGACCGCCGGCTGGCGCTGCTGTCGGCCGCCGTCGTCGCCGGGCACCTGCTGCTCGTGCTGCCGTCGCTGCAGCCGGCCGGGGTGAGCGCGCAGGCGCGCGAGGCGCCGCGGCTGCGCGTGGTCACCAGCAACCTCTACGTGCTGAACGAGACGCCCGAGGAGGCCGCCCGCGCCGTGCGCGCGCTGCGCCCGGACGTCCTCGTCGTCACCGAGCTCACCGTCGAGGGGCGGGCCGCGCTCGCGTCGCAGGGCGTGCTCGACGACCTGCCGCACGAGGCGCTGCGGTGGGGGAGCGGCGCCGAGGCCGTCGGGCTGTTCAGCCGCACGCCGCTGTCCGAGGTCGCCTTCACGCCGTACGGCGGGCGGGTGCTGCCGCGCGCCGTCGTCGAGGTCGGCGGCACCCGCGTGCAGGTGCTGGGCGAGCACACGCAGCCGGCCTTCTCGGTCTTCGAGGTGCAGTGGCGCGGGTCGCTCGCGCGGCTGCGCGCGGACGTGGAGGCGACGCCGCTGCCGGTCGTCGTGGCGGGCGACCTCAACAGCACGCGCGAGCACCGGCCGTTCCGCCGGCTGCTCGAGGTGGGCCTGCGCGACGCCCACGAGGAGCGCGGCCGGGGCCTGGCCCGCACCTGGCCGGCGTCGGCACCGCTGGTGCTCTACGACCACGTGCTCGTGCGCGACGGCCGCGGCCCGGGCGCCGCCCGGGTCGAGGTGCTGGCGGTGCGCGAGGCCGACGTGCCGGGCAGCGACCATCGGGCCGTCGTGAGCGAGCTGGCCGTCGTGAGCGAGGATGGGGGCTCCTGACCCGAGGGGGACCCCCGTGCACACGAGCGCCTTCGCGTCGGTGGCCGACGTCCAGGAGCGGCTGTCCGCCGCCGGCTACCTGACCGACCACGCCATCGCGACGACCGTCTTCCTCGCCGACCGCCTCGGCAAGCCGCTGCTCGTCGAGGGCCCCGCCGGCGTCGGCAAGACCGAGCTGGCCAAGGCCGTCGCCGAGGCGACCGGCGCCGAGCTGATCCGCCTGCAGTGCTACGAGGGCCTCGACGAGGCGCGCGCGCTGTACGAGTGGAACTACAAGAAGCAGCTGCTGCGCATCCAGGCGAGCAAGGACGACGACGCCTGGGACGCCATCCACGACGACGTCTTCGCGGAGGAGTTCCTGCTCAGCCGGCCGCTGCTCACGGCCATCCGCCGCACCGAGCCGACCGTGCTGCTCATCGACGAGACCGACAAGGCCGACGTCGAGGTCGAGGGCCTGCTGCTCGAGGTGCTCAGCGACTTCCAGGTGACGATCCCCGAGCTCGGCACCATCAGCGCCACCCGCCGGCCGATCGTGTTCCTCACCTCGAACGCCACGCGCGAGCTGTCCGAGGCGCTCAAGCGGCGCTGCCTCTACCTGCACCTCGACTACCCGGCGGCCGACCGCGAGAAGGCCATCGTGCTGTCGCGGGTGCCCGAGGTCGGCGAGCAGCTGGCCGAGCAGCTGGTGCGCACGGTCCGCGCGCTGCGGGCGCTCGAGCTCAAGAAGTCGCCGAGCATCGCGGAGTCGATCGACTGGGCGCACACGCTCGTCGCCCTCGGCCTCGACACGCTCGACGAGAAGGCCGTCGGCGACACCCTCGGCGTCGTGCTCAAGCACGCCAGCGACCACGCCCGGGCGACCGACCAGCTCAAGCTGAACTGATGGCGGTCGAGGGCGGGCTGCTCGGCCGCGAGATCGCGTTCTTCGACGCGCTCCGCGAGGCCGGCGTGCCGGTCGCGCTGTCCGAGGTCATCGACGCCACCCGCGCGATGGGCGTCGTCGACCTGCTCGACCGCGAGGCGCTGCGGCAGGCCTTCGCCGCCACCGCGGTCAAGCGCCCGCACCACCGCCCGACCTTCGACCGGCTCTTCGACCTGTGGTGGCCCGCCGTCACCGGCGAGCCGACGCCGGTCGACGCCGAGGGCACCCCGGCCGAAGGCGACGGCGACGGCGAGGTCGACCGCGACGCGCTGCGCGACGCCCTGCGCGAGCTGCTGCTCACCGGCGACGAGGACGCGATGCGGCGCTTCGCGCGCGAGGCGGTGGCGACCCTCGGCCGCAGCGACGGCGCGGGCGGCCGGCAGAACTGGTTCAGCTACCGCGTGCTGCGCGGGCTCAGCCCCGAGACGCTCGTGTCATCGCTGCTCGACGCGCTGCTCGCCGGCCAGCAGCGCGGCGGCCTGGCCGAGAAGGTCGCCCGCCAGACGGTGCAGGAGCGCATCCGCCAGTTCCAGGAGATGGTCGAGGCCGAGGTGCGCCGCCGCCTCGCCGAGGACCGCGGCGTCGAGCAGATCAGCCGCACCGCCGTGCAGCCGCTGTCGGAGCAGGTCGACTTCCTGCGCGCCAGCCGCGACGACATGGCCGAGCTGCGCCGGCAGGTGTTCCCGCTGGCGCGCCGGCTGGCCACCCGGCTCACCGCCCGCCGCCGCCTCGGCCGCTCCGGCAAGCTCGACTTCCGCCGTACCGTGCGGGCCTCGCTCGGCACCGGCGGCGTCCCGCTCGTCACGCACCACAAGCCGCACAAGCCGCACAAGCCGGAGCTGACGGTGCTCTGCGACGTCTCCGGCTCGGTGGCCGGCTTCGCGCACTTCACGCTGATGCTCAGCTACGCGCTGCGCGAGCAGTTCACCAAGGTGCGCGCGTTCGCCTTCATCGACACCTGCGACGAGGTGACGCGCTTCTTCACGCCCGGGGGCGACGTCGCCGACGCGCTCGCGCGCATGAGCGCCGAGGCCGACCTGGTGTGGTTCGACGGGCACAGCGACTACGGCCACTCCATCGAGGAGTTCGCCAAGCGCTACCCCGACGCCGTCGGGCCGCGCACGTCGCTGCTCATCCTCGGCGACGCGCGCAACAACTACCGCGCGACGGGCGTGCCGGCGCTGAAGAAGCTGGTCGCGCAGGCGCGCCACGCGTACTGGCTCAACCCCGAGCCCGCGGCGTACTGGGGCAGCGGCGACAGCGCCGTCACGCAGTACGGCGAGGTCATCGAGATGGTCGAGTGCCGCAACGCGGTGCAGCTCGAGGACTTCGTGCAGAAGCTCCTGCCGGGCTGAGCGCCCCCGCGCCGCTAGCGTGGGCGCGTGGGCAGGCGCATCGGGGTGATGGGCGGGACGTTCGACCCGGTGCACCACGGCCACCTGTCGGCCGCCAACGAGGTCGCGACGCAGTTCGCGCTGGACGAGGTCGTGTTCGTGCCGACCGGCCAGCCGTACCGCAAGGCCGACCGGGCGGTGAGCGCCGCCGAGGACCGCTACCTCATGACCGTCGTCGCCACCGCGTCGAACCCGCGCTTCTCGGTGAGCCGCATCGACGTCGACCGCCCCGGCCCGACCTACACGGTCGACACCCTGCGCGAGCTGCGCGGGCTGCACGCCGACGCCGAGCTGTTCTTCATCACCGGCACCGACGCGCTGTCGCAGATCCTCGGCTGGCACGCTGCCGACGAGCTGTTCGCCATGGCCCACTTCGTCGGCGTCAACCGCCCCGGCTACGACGCCGCGGACACCACCGGCTTCCCCGAGGGGTCGGTGTCGCTCGTGCAGGTGCCGGCCCTCGCCATCAGCTCCAGCGACTGCCGCGCGCGGGTGCAGCGCGGGCACCCGGTCTGGTACCTCGTGCCGGACGGCGTGGTGCAGTACATCGAGAAGCGCCACCTCTACCGGGAGACGACCGCATGAGCACCGACGCGCTGCCCTCGACCGGCGGGCGCCGGGCGGCCCTGCGCCGGCAGCGCCGCCGGCGCCGTCGCCAGCAGGTCGGCGCGGCGCTCGGCGTCGCGGTGCTGCTGCTGCTCGCCGTCACCGTCTACTTCGTGCGGCGCGACACCGACCCGCCGACGACCGGCGTCGACGAGGCGCAGCGCACGCAGCAGACGCTGCTGCTGCAGGTCACCGACGGCACGACCACCACGAGCAACGCGCTGCTCGCGCACGACCCGGACGCCGGCGCCGGCGCGGTGCTGCTCGTGCCGCCCCAGGTGCTGGCGACCCCGCCGGGCAGCCAGCCCGTGCCGTTCGGGTCGGTGCTGCAGACCGCGGGCGGCCAGGGCGCGCGCAACGCGCTCGCCGACCTCATCGGCGTGACCGTCGACGCCGGCTGGTCGCTCGACCGCCCGACGCTCGGCGCGCTGGTCGACGGCGTCGGCGGCGTCACCGCCGACGTCGACGTGCAGGTGCTCGGCGGCCCCGACGGCCGGCAGGTGCTGCTCGGCCCGGGCACCCAGCGCCTCGCCGGCGCGCAGGCGGTCGCCCTCGCGTCGTACCTCGGGCCGGGGGAGCAGGAGCAGGCCCGGCTCGCGCGCCTGCAGGAGGTGCTCGACGGCGTCGTCGGTGCGCTGCCCGCCGACCGCACGCAGGCGCTCGCGCTGCTCGACACGCTCGGCCCCGGCTCGGCGCTCGAGGGCCTCGACGTCACCGGCCTCGCCGACCTGCTGCTCGGCCTGCAGGCCGACGGCGCCGGCGACGCGCTGCAGTACGACTCGCTGCCCGTCGTCGTGGTCGACGCGGGCGGTCCGGAGGCCGCGCTGCGCCTCGACGCCGACGCGTCCGTGGCCGTCGTCGACCGGCTGCTCGCCGCGTCCGTGCCGCCCGGCGTGCGGCAGGGCGGCAACCGCGTGAAGGTCTTCAACGGGGTCGGCACGCCGATGCTCGGCTCGGCCGTGCGCGACCGCCTCGTCGCCGCCGACCTCGTCTACGTGCCCGGCGGCAACGCCGCGCGCTTCGGCGTCGAGACCACCGAGGTGCAGATCGGCGAGCCGACCCCGGAGGCGCTCGAGCTCGGCCGCCGCGTCGCCGCGGCGCTCGGCGTGCCGGAGACCGCGATCCGCACGTCGGACCCCACGACGGTCGCCGACGTGGTCGTGGTGGTCGGCGCCGACTTCGTGCCCTGACCGGCCCGCGCCCCGGCGCCTAGACTGGGCCGGTGACCGCCTCCGACCGCGCCGTCGAGCTGGGGCTGGCGGCTGCCCAGGCGGCGGCCGACAAGCTCGCCAGCGACATCCTCCTGCTCGACGTCAGCGACAAGCTCGTCATCACCGACGTGTTCCTGCTCGCCAGCGCCCCCAACGACCGGCAGGTGCGCGCCGTCGTCGACGCCGTCGAGGACGCCCTGCGCGAGCTCGGCGCCAAGCCCGACCGCCGCGAGGGCGCGCAGGAGGGCCGCTGGGTGCTGCTCGACTTCGCCGAGGTGGTCGTGCACGTGCAGCACGAGGAGGAGCGGGTCTTCTACGCCCTCGAGCGCCTCTGGAAGGACTGCCCGGTCATCCCGTTCGTCGACCGCGACGTCGAGCGGGCCGCCGGACGCACCCAGGTCGCCCCCTGAGGCCGAGCCCCGCGGGCCGCGCGCTCGTCCTGCTCCGGCACGGCCGCACCGGCGACAACGCCGGCGGCCGCATCCAGGGCCAGCTCGACACGCCGCTCGACGACGTCGGCCGCGCGCAGGCCGCCGAGGTGGCGCCGCTGCTCGCCGCCGCCCGCCCGACCGCGCTGCTGTCGAGCGACCTCGTCCGCGCTCGCGACACCGCGGCACCGCTCGCCGCGCTCACCGGCCTCGCGCCGTCGTACGACCCGCGCCTGCGCGAGCTCGACCTCGGCACCTGGCAGGGCCTGACGTCCGCCCAGGCGCGCGAGCGCTTCCCCGACGAGCACGCCGCCTGGCGCGCCGGCCGCGACGTGCGGCGCGGCGGCGGCGAGACCTACGCCGACGCCGGTGCCCGCGCCGCGCAGGCGGTCGCCGACGCCGACCTGCCGCCCGGCGGGGTGCTCGTGGCGGTCACGCACGGCGGCACCGCCCGGGCGCTCGTCGGCACCCTGCTCGGCGACGACCCCGACACGTGGTGGCGCTGGGCGCCGCTCGGCAACTGCTGCTGGACGGTGCTGGTCGAGCACCCGCGGGGCTGGCGGGTGCAGCAGCACGGCACCGGCCCGAACGCGCTGCGCGACCCGCTCGGCCGGCCCGCCGGGCCCAAGCCGGCTGCCGCACAGGCCGAGGCGCCGAGCCTGTAGGGTTGGTGACCGCACGCGGGGCTGTGGCGCAGCTGGTAGCGCACCACACTGGCAGTGTGGGGGTCAGGGGTTCGAGTCCCCTCAGCTCCACCCGGTCTGACCAGGGCGTTCTCTCCTCGGAGGGGACGCCCTGAGTCGTCCGTGGTGCCAGCGTGGTGGCCACTGGTGCCGCGTGGTGCCGCTCAGCCCCACAACGCGGTCCCCATCTTGGCCGCTGCCTCCTTGGCCAGTGCCGGCATGACGTGGCTGTAGGTGTCGGTCGTGGTGCGCATTTGCGAGTGGCCCAGCAGCTCCATCACCACGCGCGGGTGGACGCCCTCCGACAGCAGCAGCGTGGCCGCCGTGTGCCGCCCGTCGTGCAGCCGCACCTCGCGCACAGCCGCCCGCTTCAGCAGCGCCTTCCAGGCCTCCCAATCCGACCTCTTGTCCAGCGGCCGCCCGTTGACCTGGGCGAAGACCAGGTCGTGCTCCTCCCACAGCGAGCCGGCAGCCTCGCGCTCCTGGAGCTGCACCACGCGGTGCCGGCGTAGCGCCTCGACCAGCTGCGCCGGGAGGGCAAGGGTGCGGCGGCTGCGGTCGGCCTTCGGCTCCTCGTACACGAGTCCCTTGCCCGCCACGCGGTGCAGGCCGCGGCGGACGGTGAGCGTGCCGACGCCGAGGTCGATGTCGGACCAGCGGAGCCCGAGGGCCTCGGACTGGCGCAGCCCGACGGCCAGCGCGACAGTCCAGCGAGCCGCGTTGCGGCCCTGTGCGGCGGCCTGCAGCACTCGCCGGGCCTCGTCGACGGTCAGCGGCAGTGCCGTCGTGGGGCGCTTGACCGCGGGCGGGTCGACCAGCGTCGCGACGTTGCGGGCGATCTTGCCGCGTTGCATGGCGACACGAAGCGCGCGTGACAGCACCCGGTGCAGGCGAAGGACGGTGGCGGGGGACAGGCCTTTGTCCTCGAGCAGCGAACCGTAGAGCTGCTCCAGGTGCTCGGGCTGGAGGCGGTCGAGGCGGTGGTGACCGAGTCCGGGGCGCAGGTGCAGGCGGACCAGCGCCTCGTAGCTCTCCAGCGTGCGGGCGCGGACCCGCCGCGGGGCGATGTGCTCGAGCCAGTGGTCCAGCCAGTCGCCGACCGTCGGTGCCCGCCCGGCGGCCTCCGCCGTGCCGGCGTCGCGCTTGGCCTCCAGTGCCCGGACCTTGGCGACGACGTCGGCTCGCCGGGCACCCGAGACGTGCCGTCGGTCGCGCCGGCCATTCTCCTTGAGCCCCATGGAGACGTAGCCGTGCCAGCGGCCATCCTCGTCCCTGTAGATCGACGACTCGCCGGATGCTGCGCGGTTGGTCATGGCTGCCCTGCCCTTCCCGGCGGTACGGCCGACCCGAGGTCGGCCAGGGTGACCTGTCAGCGTCGCGGGTTGCCGCCGCCGGCGCGCAGCTCGACCAGGAAGCTGTGGAGAGCGTCGGCGGGAACCCGACGGCAGCTCCCGATCCGGACCGAGTCGAGCGCCCCGCTGCTCAGCAGCTCGTACACCTTCGACCTGCCGATGCCGAGGGCGCGGGCGGCCTCGACCGGGGTGAGCAGGAGCTTGTCCATGACGTCCTCCACGTCGTCGACGGCGTCCGCATCGGCCCGATGAGGTCCGCCACTGGCGTAGGTGCGGTGGAGGGCCGTGCTGTGACAGCGAGCAGCTGGCGTTCTGCCGAAGCGCCCGCACGGGGTTGCGGGCGTCGCTGTCGTACTTGCGCCGCTCGACCGCTCCACTGGGCAAGGGGATCCGGGCCCTGGGCAAGACCTCTTCCTCCACCGGGCAAGACCTGGACAGCCGCTGGCCGTGACCGGTCCTCCACCGGCCGGCCGGCGCCGTGGCGCCGGCGAGGGTGTCGCAGGCGAGGGCAAGACCGCCGGGCAAGGGTGCGGTGCCGCCTGTTGACCCGGTTCCGTCGCAGCGTCGCTACGAGTGGTCGTCCACAGGTCGGGCCTCGCTGCGTTGTCGCGGGCACCGGTGGGCGAGGGTGCTGAGCATGACGTTGGAGGACGCGCCGGACCCGACCGTGCCCTTACCGGGGGATCAGTGGCCGGACGATGCGCCGCCGACGCCGCGGCAGGACCACGCGGTGCTGAGCTGGCTGGTCGTGGACGGTGAGCTGCCGGAGTCGGTCCGAGGGTATCTGCTGGCGGCGCTAATCGCGTGGGAGCCGCTGATGGGCGGCGAGTTGTTTCCGGTCAAGCCGCTCGCCGGGCCGGACTGCGACGGCGCTGGCCTGCTCGAGGGGCAGTGGTGGCGCCGTGCCGAGCAGGCTCGGTCCGCGGGTTGGCACGACCGGGTCGCGCTGGTGGAGGTTTGCGGGCGGCTGGGCTCCGCGATCGCCGAGGTGCGTGGCCGTCGGGTGGGGCAGGAGCCGCCGGACGAGCTTTGAGGTGCCGCCGCAGCGTCAGCGCCCGCGGGGCGGGTGCCCGCGGCTCGAGTCGGCTGCGGTCGGGTGCGCGGGTGCCGATGGTCGCCCGGGCACCAGGCGATCAGCCGTGAGGCCTTGCGGGAAGTAGACGGCGCGCTTCTGTCCGGTGCCGGTGGCCGGTGCTGCGCCGACGACCCGGACGTGGTGGAGGAGCTGCTCGGCGGCGTGTCGGGCGGCGCTGGCCCGGGCAGCCTGCTGCTGGGCCTCGCGCAGCCGAGCGACGGTCTCGGCCAGGCCGGCGAGCTGGCTGATGAGCTGCAGCAGCTGTCGGGTGTCCCGGTTCTTGGCGATGCCGGCGGTGCGCATCCCGCGGGCGGCGGTGCGCAGCGCCCGGCTTGCCGGTGTCGCCACCGGGACGCGACCTCGGGGCGGCCGGCCGGCGCGGTCGTAGTGCTCGGCGGCGTCGCGCAGTGGCCCGCCGCGCTTGCCCTCGATCAGGCGGCTGACGGCGTGCAGGACGTCGCTGGCACCCATCGCCGCCGCCATCGCCTCGACCGTCGCCTCGGCCGGCGCCGCGCCCCGGCTCGCCCCTCCGCCGGCGACGGTCGCGGCCTGCAGGGCGTGCTGCGCCTGCAGGACCGCGCGTTGCGCCGCCAGCCACAGGTCCCGCCGTTCGCTGTCGGTCAAGACCGGCAGCCGGCCGCTACGCACGCGCTCAGCCGAGTCGGGGGCGGGACGTCGGGCGTCATGCTTGTGGTGGCGGCGGTCGCTGGCCACCTCAGCGGCGTCCTCGGCCCAGCGCTGGCGCAGTCGGGGCAGGGTGAGGTCGGGGGCGAGCTTGCCGCCGCCGAACCAGACTGGCTGCCGGCCGGAGTCGCGGCCGACGGGTCGCAGCGCGACGGCATATCCGGTGATCTCACCGGGGTTGACGGTGCTGAGCCGCGGCCGGACCAGCACGCCGTCACCGCCGAGTCGTTCGGTGAACTCCTCCCAGGACCGGGCGGTGCAGGCGGCGTCGTGGACGCGGGCGCGCAGCACCTGCCGGTCCGGCCCGGCCGGCGCGGGCCGTCCATGCGCGTGCCGCCGGTCGGTCTCCTGGCGGTACTTGCGCCACTCGGCTCGGGTCGTCTCCGGGGTGCTGGTGCCGCCGACCGGGGCGGTTGTCGTCAGGCCGTAGCGGTCCTCGACGGCCCGGCTGGCCTCGCGGGAGCGCAGGAAGTCCTGCCGCGGGAACACCCGCCGGCCGTCCTGCCGGACCAGCGTCGCGACGACGTGGACGTGGTCGTCGGCGTGCCGCACCGCCACCCACCGCACCGCCTCGTCGTCACCGCGGGGCGCCAGGCCGATCCGGTGCAGGTACTCCTGTGCGATGTCGGCCCACTCGCGGTCGGACAGCAGCCGGTCAGTCTTCGCCGCGCTGATCGCCAGGTGGTAGACCGGCCGGGTGTCCTGGCCGACGCCGCCGGCCATCACCGGGGCGTTCAGCAGCCCGGCCAGCCGGTCGACGTCGAACTTCCCGTCGGGTCGCCGGGGTGGCTGCAGCCCGGCGGTGTCCTGGTAGCCGGCGACGACGTGGGCGTCGTGGTGGTCGCTGGCCAGGCCGCGGTCACCGGCCTGCCCTTCCAGGAACAGGTAGCCCAGCAGCCGGCGGACGTCGGTGCCCCGCCGGCACACCTTGCCGATCACGCCGTCCGCCTTGGCTGTCGGTTCTGGGTGACTGCTAGCTCAGCCGAGCCGGCGGGCCAGCGCCGCGGTCAGCGCGTCGACGCTGTCGGCGGCGCGGGCGCAGCCGGCCACGGCCTGCAGCAGCCACACCGGCGCCCCAGCGCCGCTGTTGACGGCGGCGACGGCCTGGTTGAGGTTGACCCCGTACCGGCTCAGCGCGGTGCGGGTCTGCAGCAGCTCGGCCAGCAGCTGCCGGTCCGCTGACAGTGCCGGCGGCAGCGCAGCACCGGCCAGCGTCAAGCCGGCCGCCGCGACGAACCCGGTCGGCGTCAAGCCGGCCACCTCCGCGGCCGACCGCACCGCCGCGACCTCGGTGTCGTCGTAGAGGACCTTCAGCGCGTTCTTCCGGCCCGGGAAGCGGTGCTGACGGTCCCGGACGAAGCCGTCCCGCCCCGCCCGGGGCCCAATTACCCGGCCACGGCCGCCGCGGGTCGCCGGAACCGGCGGTCCAGCCTCGCTCGGCGATATCGTCATCGCACGTCCCTTCGGTGCGGAGACCGGCGGTCCCGTCACCCGACGTAGGTGCGATCAGCAGGCCGTCTGTGACAGCCGCAAGCCGACTTTCCGTGGGTCCGCCTCCCGCACGTCGGCCCGCGCCCGGGCCGACGACCCTTGCCCACGCCGCCGACGCGCCCGCCGGCGCAGGCCTGGGGCGGGAGACCGGGAGCGGCGCGCAGCGCCGGTTCCGGTCACCTGACCCCTAACTTGCTCGGCCCCTTCCGCAGCCCGCGGGCAAGACCGGACGCCCGCCGGCCGACCTGGCTGTAGGCAGGACGTCGCCCTGTCCCTCCGTTTGCGCCTCGCTGGGCGACGTTCAGATCAGAGAACCACTGGGAGGGACGCGTAGCCGCGGATGGGCCCGGAGCGCAGCCGGACCGCAGGCGTGTCGGGGTCCAGCTGCCAGGACCGGGTGCGGCGCAGGAGCTCCGCGAAGACGGTGCGGGTCTCCAGCTGTGCCAGTGCCGCTCCGAGGCAGAAGTGGATGCCACGACCGAACGCGAGCTGACGGTCGACCGTCCGGTCGATGTCGAAGCGGTCGCCGTCCGGAAAGACGCTGTCGTCGCGGTTCGCCGAGCCGAACAGCAGCAGGAGGGTGTCTCCGGCGGACAGGTCGACGTCGTGCAGGCGCACGTCGCGGGTCAGGGTCCGCGACAGGCCCTGCACGGGGGAGTCGAAGCGCAGCATCTCGGCCACCGCGCCCGGCAGCAGCTCCGGTTCCCGGGCCAGCCGCTCGAGAACGTCCGGCCGCTCCGCCAGGACGGCGATCGTGTTCGAGATGAGGTTGGTCGTGGTCTCGTGGCCGGCGACGAGCAGGAGCAGGCAGAAGCCGAGCAGCTCGTCCTCGGTCAGTCGCCGCCCCTCCACCTCCGCGGTCACCAGAGCGGACATCAAATCCGGGCGCGGTCGGGCCCGCCGCTCGTCGAAGAACTGGCGGAAGTACTCGTACAGCGCCGCCGCCGCATCCAGGTTGGACCTCAGCGGTTCTCGAGAGCTGATGTCGGTGGTGACCAGCGCGGTGGACCACGCCTTGAACTGCTCACGGTCCCCGCGCGGCACGCCGAGCAGGTCGGCGATCACCATCGCCGGCAGGGGACCGGACAGCTCCCGCACGACGTCACCGCCCCCGGTGACGACCAGACGCTCGGTGATCTCGGCGGCCATCTGCCGCACCGGCTCCTCGAGCAGCGCTATCCGGCGCGGGGTGAACGCCTTGGCGACGACGCGGCGCAGGAGGTCGTGCCGCGGCGGGTCCATCATGATCATCATGGGCAGGAAGGCGCCAGCCAGGTCGAACCCCTGCGCCGGGAAGATCCCCTTCGCGGAGGAGAACGTCGCCGGGTCCTGCAGGGCGGCGCTGACGTCGTCGTAGCGGCTGAGCACCCAGCAGCGGCGCGGAGCGCACCAGTAGACGGGAGCGGTCGCGCGCAGTTGCGCGTAGACCGGGTACGGGTCGTCCTGCACGGCCGGGTCGAACGGGTCGTACAGGGGCTCGGTCTGCAGCATGATGATCCCTGCGTCGGGAGTCTGTACTCGCAGTCTGAACAGCAGGGACAGGAGTGTCAATGCGTGCGGTGCCGGTCCAGATCGCCGCTCGGCTGCCGGCCGCCGCGGAGCTGTTCGCCGAGCGCGGCGTCGAGCACACCAAGATCGAGGAGGTCGCGGCCGCCACGGGCGTGCCGAAGGCGACGCTCTACTACTACTTCAGCGGCAAGGAGGAGATCCTCGCCTTCCTGTTCTCCGACGTGCTGCGGCACGTCGCGGACGCGGTCGCGATGGCCGCTGGGGGCGGGGGAAGTGCCCGGGACCGGCTGGTCGGCGTCGTGCGCGCCCAGCTGGCGGTGATGGCCGAGCAGCCGGCGGTGTGCCGGGCCCTGACCGGCGAGCTCGGGCGGGCCGGTCGGGTGCCGGCGCTGGCGTCGGCGATCCGGGCGGCCTACCACGCACCCGTGGTCGAGCTGCTGCGCGAGGGCGGGGAGGACGGCTCGCTCGCGCAGGTCGCCGACGTCGACGCCGCGGCGCTCATGGTCTTCGGTGCCGTGACGGTCACCGGGCTGTCCCACCTGCTCGCCGGCGGCAGCATCGGCGTCGACGACGCCACGGCGGCCCTCACCGCGGTGCTGCTGGACGGGCTGGGCGGCCGCTGACCGTGTCTGCGTCTCAGCGGAGGTCGAGCCCCAGGCAGCGCAGCGCGACGCGGGTGAGCCGGCGGGCGGTACGGGTGCGGTCCTCGGCCGGCAGCACGAGGTGGCTCACGGTCAGGCGGGCCAGTGCGTCGGCGCTGTCAGCGAGGTCCTCGAGGTCCAGCTCCGGGAAGTGGGCGCAGAACCAGACGACGAGCGTCTGCGTCGCTGCCGTGAGCACCGGGGCGGAGCGGGTGGTCAGCAGGGGGAGCAGGTCGTCGTCGCCGGCCCGCGCCGAGGTGAGGATGCCGCGCAGGAGCGGGCTGGCGTCAGCCTCGGACAGCACGTACTCGACGGCAGCCAGCACGCCGGCGGCGATGTCGGTCGGGTGCCGCTCCAGCACCTCGCCGATGCCGGTGAGGAAGCGCTCCGTCTCCCGCAGGATCAGCGCCTCGCCCAGCCCCTGCTTGTCGCCGAACTCCTTGTAGAGGGTGGGTCGGGACACCCCCGTCCGGGCGGCGACCTCGCCCATCCGGACCTGCGCCCAGCCCCGGTCCACGACGAGCGCGTGTGCCTCCAGCAGCGCCTGCTCGCGCACCTGGCGGCGGAAGGCCAGCCGCAGCGGCTCGACGGTCATGACGACAGTCTGCCCTCGTGTCACCTCCGTGACAACCACCCGAATTTCGCAGCCGTCGCGACAGAAGGACCGAACGTGTCCCAACTCTTGACAAGACGGCGACTTGTGTCACCCTCGTGTCTCTCACCGCGACGCTGCCTGGAGGCCCCATGACGACCGTCGACCATCCGCGCACCAGCCGCCCGTATGACCCGCGGGACATCTCGTCCAAGGCGTTCTGGACCCAGACCGCCGCTGAGCGGGAGAAGACCTACGCCGTGCTGCGCGCGCAGGCGCCGGTCTCCTGGCACCCGCCGGTGGAGGACATGCTCATGGAGGACCCCGAGGACCGGGGTTTCTGGGCCGTGACCAGCTACGCCCACCTCGTGGAGGTCACCAAGCGGCACGACGACTTCCTGTCGGGCGAGGGCATCGTCATGGAGTCGATGCCCCAGGAGCTCCTCGACGCCGGCCAGGGCTTCATCGCGATGGACCCGCCGCGGCACACCAAGATCCGCCGCCTGCTCAGCTCGGCCTTCACCCCGAAGCAGATCGCCCGGATCAACGACCAGATCGCCGCCAACGCCCGCCGCATCGTCGACGACCTCGCGCCCAGGGGCGAGGCGGACTTCGTCCCGGACTGCGCCGCGCTGGTGCCGATGCACAACATCTGCGACATGATGGGCATCGACGACCCGGCCGACCGGGCGAAGATGGCGCACGAGTCGCAGTTCGCCGGCGGCTGGAGCGACCCTGAGCTCATGCAGGGCCTGGACCCGCTGACGCGCCTGTTCGAGGCGACGATCTTCCTGCGGGAGCTGGCCGGCAAGTACATCGAGCAGCGTCGGGCGCACCCGGGGGACGACCTGCTTACGAGCCTGGTCCAGGCCGAGGTCGACGGCGAGCGCCTGACCGACGACGAGATCATCTCCTTCTTCGGCCTGCTCACCATCGCCGGCAACGACACCACGCGGCAGAGCACCAGCCATGCGATGAAGGCGCTGACCGACTTCCCCGACCAGCGCGCCTGGCTGGTGGAGGACCTGGACGGCCGGCTGCCCGGGGCCGTCGAGGAGATGGTCCGCTGGGCCACGCCGATCATGACGTTCCGCCGCACCGCCGCGCAGGACTGCGAGCTGGGCGGCCAGCAGATCACCCAAGGCGACAAGGTCGTGATGTTCTACGCCTCGGCCAACTGGGACACCGAGGTCTTCGAGCACCCCGAGCGCTTCGACCTGTCCCGCAGCCCCAACCCGCACGTGTCGTTCGGCGGCGGCGGCATCCACCACTGCCTGGGCAACCAGCTCGCCCGCACCCAGCTGCGCGCGATCTGGCGCGAGCTGCTCACCCGGCTGCCCGACATCGAGCTCTCGGGGGAGCCGTCCTACACCTACAGCACCTTCTTCCACGGGGTGAACCACCTGCCGGTGCGCTTCACGCCCGCTTCCTGACCAGCCTGAGAGAGGACCTGTCATGAGGATCGTGCTGGACGAGAGCAAGTGCTCCTCCCTCGGCATGTGCGAGTCCGTCGCGCCCAACGTCTTCGAGGTCGGTGACGACGGCGCCCTGACCGTGCTGAACCCGACGCCGCCGGAGGACCAGCGGGCACTGATGGAGGAGGCCGTCGCGGCCTGCCCGACCGGCGCCCTGAGCATCGAGGACTGACCGCCGGTGACCTTCGTCGTCGTCGGTGCGTCGCTGGCCGGGCTCCGCGCGGTCGAGGCGGCCCGCAAGGCGGGCTACACCGGGCGGCTCGTGCTGGTCGGCGCCGAGCCGCACCTCCCGTACGACCGGCCGCCGCTGTCCAAGGCGTTCCTGGACCCGGGCGAGCCGCCGCCGGTGCCGCACCACCGCACGCAGGACGAGCTGGACGGCCTGGACGTCGAGCTGCGGCTGGGCAGTCCGGCGACGGGCCTGGACACGGGCGCTCGTGAGGTCGAGCTGGCCGACGGCGAGCGGCTGCCCTACGAGCGCCTCGTTCTCGCGACCGGCGCGCAGGCGCGGCACCTGCCCGGCGAGCGGCTGCCGGGGGTCCACGCGCTGCGCACCGTCGACGACGCCCGGGCCGTCCGCGACGCGCTCGACAGCGGCTGTCGCACGGTCGTCGTCGGCGCCGGCTTCATCGGCTCCGAGGTGGCCTCCGCCGCCCGCAAGCGGGACCTGCCCGTGACGGTGCTGGAGGCGGCCCCGATGCCGCTCGTGCGCGCAGTCGGCGAGCAGATGGCGCCGGCCTGCGCGGCGCTGCACGCGCGACACGGCACCGAGCTGCGCTGCGGCGTCGGGGTGACCGCCCTGGAGGGCGACGGCCGGGTGGAGCGGGTGGTCCTGTCCGACGGGCAGGTCCTTCCCGCCGACCTCGTCGTCGTCGGGATCGGGGCCGACCCGGTGACCGACTGGCTGCAGGGCTCCGGCCTCGAGCTCGACGACGGTGTCGTCTGCGACGAGACGCTTCGCGCCGGCGACGGCGTCTACTCCGCCGGTGACGTCGCTCGCTGGCACAACCCGCAGTTCGGCCGGAGCATGCGCCTGGAGCACTGGACCTCGGCCGCTGAGCAGGGCGCCGCGGCCGCCCGCAACGCGCTCGACCCGTCGAACGCCAGCCCCTACAAGACGGTGCCGTACTTCTGGTCCGACTGGTACACCGACAAGCTGCAGATGGTCGGCGTTCCCGCTGCCGACGAGGTCAAGGTGGTCGGCGACCTCGACGGCGAGCGGTGGGTGGCGCTCTACCGCTGCGGAGACGCCCTGGCCGGCGCGCTCTCGCTCAACCTGCCCGGGAAGATCATGAAGTACCGGGCGATGATCGTGCGCGGGGCCACCTGGGACGACGCGCTGTCGTTCGCCGCCGCATGAGCAGCCCCGGCTCCGTTCTGCCGGCGTGGGCGCCCCGGGTGCTCCTCGGCCTGGTCGCGGCGGTCCTGCTTCTCGTGCTGGTCGGACTGGCGCTGCTGCTGCCCTACGTCCCGCGGCTGGCCCGAGCCGGCGCAGCGCTGCCGGACGCCGTCCGGCTGGTCGAGCAGGCGCCGCAGACGCTGGAGCAGGTGGAGCGCATCGACGGCAACGTGCAGAAGGTCGTGCCGCCGGTCGTGGCGGCGACCGAGGACCTCACTGCGCTGTCGCCCCAGCTCGCCGAGCTCAACCAGCTCGCCGAGGCGCTGCGGAGCGACGTCGAGCGGCTGCGCACCGGGGTCGTACCGCTGACCGACAGCGCCGCCCAGCTGACCGCGCTCGGCGACGACCTGAGCGCACTCCAGGCCCGGCTCGACAGCCTCGGCGCCGACCTGGCGGCCCTGCAGGAGCTCGGCCAGCCGGTGCAGCAGCTGGCCGACACCGCCGGCCCCCTGCCCGCCTCGCTCGAGCGGCTCAACGCTTCGACCGCCGTGCTGCAGCAGCTGCCGGCCTTCTTCGCCGAGCTTTCCGCGACGCTGGCCCGCGTCGAGCAGCACGTCGCGAATCTCGACCGCAAGACCGGCCCTCCACCGCCCGCAACCCCCCGACCACGACCGGAGCTCCGATGACCACCACCCTCGACACCGCCCCCGAGCGGACCACCCTTCTGCCCACGGGCCTCGTCGAGCGGCTCGCCGGGCTGGTCACGGCCGCCGACGGCCGCCCGCGCCAGCAGTCCTTCTCCCCGTTCGACGGGGCGCTGGTCGGAGAGGTGCCGACCTGCACGGCGGACGACGTCGAGCAGGCCGTCCGGCGGGCACGGACGGCCCAGCGGGAGTGGGCGCAGCGCCCGCTCCCCGACCGCGTCGCGGTCCTGCGCCGCTACCACGACCTGCTGCTCGCGCGGCAGCAGCAGGTCCTGGACGTCACGCAGGTCGAGACCGGCAAGGCGCGGGTGAACGCCTTCGAGGAGCTCCTCGACGCCGCGATGACCGCGCGCTACTACGCCAGCACCGCCGTCAGCCACCTCCGGCCCACGCGTCGGCAGGGCGCGGTGCCGGGGCTGACCAAGGCGGTCGAGCACCACCACCCCAGGGGCGTCATCGGCGTCATCAGCCCGTGGAACTATCCGCTGACCCTCGCAGTCTCGGACGCCCTCCCGGCGCTCGTCGCGGGCAACGCCGTGGTGATCAAGCCGGACGCGCAGACGCCGTTCACGGCGCTCATCGCGATCGAGCTGCTGTACGACGCGGGCCTGCCGCGCGAGCTGTTCCAGGTCGTCACCGGCGCGGGGCGGGTGCTCGGCACGCCGATGATCGAGCGGGTCGACTACCTGATGTTCACCGGCTCGACGCAGACCGGGCGGCTCATCGCCGAGCAGTGCGGCCGGCGGCTCATCGGCTTCTCGGCGGAGCTGGGCGGCAAGAACCCGATGATCGTGCTGGCCGACTGCGACCTCGACAGGACCGTCGAGGGCGCGGTGCGGGCGTGCTTCTCCAACTCCGGTCAGCTGTGCATCAGCGTCGAGCGGATGTACGTCGAGGACGCCGTCTACGACCGGTTCGTGCCCGCCTTCGTGGAGCGGGTGAAGCGGATGGGGCTGGCCACCGGGCTCGGCTGGGACGCCGAGATGGGCTCGCTGATCAGCCAGGACCAGCTCGACGTCGTCACCCGTCACGTGGACGACGCCGTCGCCAAGGGCGCCCGCGTGCTCGCAGGCGGCCGGCCGCGGCCCGACCTCGGGCCGCTGTTCTACGAGCCGACGGTGCTGGAGGGCGTCGACGAGGGGATGGAGCTGATGCGCGACGAGACCTTCGGGCCCGTCGTCGCGCTGTACCGAGTGGAGGACGCCGAGGCCGCGGTGCGCCTGGCCAACGACACCTGCTATGGCTTGAACGCCAGTGTCTGGACCACCGCGTCGCGCGGCGAGGCGCTCGCGGTGCGACTGCAGGCTGGCACCGTGAACGTCAACGAGGGGTACGCCGCCGCGTGGGCCTCGCACGACGCGCCGATGGGCGGCATGAAGGACTCCGGCGTCGGCCGCAGGCACGGGCGCGAGGGCATCCTCAAGTACACCGAGGCGCAGACGGTCGCGGTGCAGCGCCTGCTGCCGGTCGGGCCGATGCCGGGGATGCCGTTGGAGCGGTACGCGAAGGTCATGACGGCCGCCGCCAAGGTGCTCAAGAAGACCCCGTTCGTCCAGTGAGCGGCGTCTCGTGGGTCGCGCATGCCGGCCACTACGACGTCCTGGTCGTCGGCAGCGGTTTCGGCGGCAGCGTCACGGCGCTGCGCCTGACCGAGAAGGGCTACCGCGTGGGGGTGCTCGAGGCCGGCCGCCGCTGGGCCGACGAGGACTTCCCGAAGACGTCGTGGGACCTGAAGAAGTTCATCTGGGCGCCGAAGTTGGGCTGCAAGGGCATCCAGCGCATCCACGCCCTGCCCGACATCCTCGTGCTCGCCGGTGCCGGCGTGGGGGGCGGCGCGCTCAACTACGCCAACACCCTCTACGAGCCCAAGAGCGACAGCTTCTACCGCGACCGGCAGTGGGCGCACATCACCGACTGGCGCAGCGAGCTGGCGCCCTTCTACGACCAGGCCAAGCGGATGCTCGCGGTCGTGACGAACCCGACGATGACGCCGTCGGACGAGGTCATCCAGAAGGTCGCCGAGCAGATGGGGGTCGGCGACACGTTCGGTCTGACGCCGGTCGGCGTGTTCTTCGGGCGCGACGGCGACAAGGAGCCGGGCGTGGAGGTCGACGACCCGCACTTCGGCGGCGCCGGCCACGCGCCGCGGCTGCATCGAGTGCGGCGAGTGCATGACCGGCTGCCGGCACGGCGCGAAGAACACGCTGGTCAAGAACTACCTCTACCTGGCGGAGAAGGCGGGCGCACAGGTGCACCCCGAGCGCACGGTCACCGCCGTCCGGCCGCTGGAGCGCGGTGGCTACGCCGTCGACTCGGTGCGGACCGGGGCGTGGCGCGCGGGCGCGACGAGGCGCACGTACACCGCTGAGCAGGTCGTCCTCGCAGCCGGCACCTGGGGGACCCAGCAGCTGCTGCACCGGATGAAGGCCACCGGCGTGCTGCCCCGGGTGTCGGACCGGCTCGGTGTGCTGACCCGTACGAACTCCGAGGCGCTGGGCGGGGCCACGACGCGGTGGCGCAACCGGAACAAGGTCGACTTTTCCCGCGGCGTCGCCATCACCTCCTCGTTCCACCCGGACGAGCTGACGCACGTCGAGCCGGTGCGCTACGCCAAGGGCTCCAACGCCATGGGGCTGCTGACGACGATCGCGACCAAGGGCGGCGGCCGCTGGCCGCGCCCCCTCGTGTGGCTGGCCGAGGCCGCGAAGCACCCGGGTCAGGCGCTGTCGCTGTACGGCGGCCTGAACCGCTGGTCCGAGCGCACGATCATCGGCCTGGTCATGCAGACCCAGGACAACTCGCTCACGCTCTTCACGAAGCGGACGCGGCTCGGTCGGGTGAAGGTCACGTCGAAGCAGGGTCACGGCCTGCCGAACCCGACGTGGATACCGGCGGCGTACGAGGCCAACCAGCGCATCGCCGAGCAGATCGACGGCTTCCCCGGCAGCAGCGTCGGCGAGATCTTCGACATCCCCATGACGGCGCACTTGCTGGGCGGCTGCGCGATCGGCGACTCGCCGGACATCGGAGTGATCGACCCCTACCACCGGCTCTACGGGCACGAGGGCCTGCACGTCGTCGACGGCTCGGCCGTCTCCGCCAACCTCGGGGTGAACCCGTCGCTGACGATCACGGCGCAGGCCGAGCGCGCGTTGGCCCTGTGGCCGAACAAGGGCGAGCCCGACGCCCGCCCGCCGGTCGGGGAGGACTACCGGCGTCTGCCAGCCGTCGCACCCCGTGCATCGGTGGTGCCCCACGCCGCACCGGGGGCGCTGCGGCTGCCCCTGGTAGAGGTGCGGTAGCGCTGCGGTCCCGTGTCCCTGGTCGTGATGCGGGCGTAGGACGTCATGTGCGGTCGGCGAGCAGGCTCGCGAGGAGCTGTCCCTCCTGCTGCATGATGCCCTCCACCAGCGGCACGAGGAAGGCCTCGGCCTTGCCGCCGATGATCGGGACCGACACCTGCGCGACGCCGTCGAGGTGCAGGGCGCTGCCTTCCCCCTCGGGGACCAGCTCTCCCTCCCCGGAGACCGAGCCGGGCGCACCGTCGAAGCCGAGCGACCAGGTCACGCGGTAGGTGCCGTCGCCCGCCGGGGTCCACGACTCGCGCTGCGTGACCCGCCCGTCCGCAGGGACGAAGCGTCGGAACATGCCCGGCACGTCCCGTGGGATGTCCCGGAGCAGGACCAGCTCGACCTGCCCTCCGTCTGCGGCCGTGCGCTCCTGGACCAGACTGCCGTCCTGCAGCCGGCCCGCCTTCAGCTCGACCCACTCCGTCGACGTGCGGAGCGCGAAGGCGGTGTCGGTGTCGGCCGGCAGGACCGAGGTGCTGCTGAGCTTCTTGCTCACGAGCGCTCCTGGAGTCGGGCGGTGCTGCGCTTCGGACGTCCGGCGCATCGGCGGCCGGATGTTCTTACACTGTCTGGCGTCACGTCGACAAGCGACACGGTTCGGGACGTCGGACGACCGTGCTGCCCCCTTCGCCCGAGAGGACCTGCTGTGCGAGCTCCCTCCGCTGCTGTGCCATCGGCCCGGCCCCTGCTCCCCGTGGTCGGCACCGGACTGCTCGCCGCTGCCGGTCACCGTGCAGCCCGGCGCGCCGTGCTCGCCGCCCGGACGGCGCCCGACCCGGACGTGCTGGTGGGACGGGACCTCCGGCCGGCGCGGGAGCACCGGGTGCGGACGGGGGACGGCATCGGGCTGCACGTCGCGGAGTACGGCGACCCGGACGCGCCGCTCACGATCGTGCTGGCCCACGGCTGGACGCTGTCCGGTCGGCTGTGGGAGAGGGTCGTCGCACCGCTCGCGCGGACCGCTCGGGTCCTCGTGTACGACCACCGGGCACACGGTCGGTCCGACCGGGCGCCGGCAGACGCCTGCAGCCTGGCCCAGCTCGGGTCGGACCTCGGCACGGTCATCGACGCCCTCGCTCCCACCGGCGACCTTGTGCTGGTGGGCCACTCCATGGGCGGCATGACGATCATGCACCTGGCCGAGCAGCGGCCGCAGCTCGTGCGCGACCGGGTCCGCGGGGTGGCTCTGGTGAGCACCTCGGCGGGGGAGCTGGCGGACCTCGACCTCGGCCTGCCGCGTCCAGCCGCCGCCGCCCTGCGCCGGCTCGGCCGGCCCGGCGTCGCGGCGCTAGGCCGGTTGGAGCGCGTGCTCGAGGCGGGCCGCACGCCGCCGGAGATGTGGCTGCTCCTGCGCGCGCTCAACTTCGGGCCCGGGGCGCCGGCCCGGCTCGTCGACGACATGGCGGCGGTCGCGGGACGCACGCCGCTCGGAGTCGTCGCCACGTTCTACGAGGCGCTGCTCGCGCACGCCGGCACGGCCGGTCTCAGGGTGCTGGCCGAGGTGCCGGGCGTGATCGTCGTCGGTGACGTCGACCGGCTCACGCCGCCGGCGCACGCGCAGCGGCTGAGCGAGGCGCTGCCCTCGGCGCGGCTGGTCGTCGTGCCGGGTGCGGGACACATGGTCCTCACCGAGCGGCCGGCCGTGGTGGCGGACGCCGTCCTGGACCTGCTGCCCCACCCCTCCCGGCTGCTGGCGGCACCGGCCTGAGGGTGCGGCCTCTCGCCGGCGGCTCCGGCTCGCTCCGATGGGGCAGTGACACGCGCCACGATTCGGCATAGTCTGTCGCTTCTGACCGTGACGTCGTCCGGCGTCACGCCGACAGGAGATCCATGACGCTCGAGGGCACGCTGACCCGACCGCTGGCCGCGGCCGGCGGTCTGTTCGGCATGTTCGCCGACGTCGCCCGCGCGGCCGTCCGGCCGCCGTTCGCGTGGCGGGAGTACGTCGAGCAGGTGTGGTTCGTCGCCCGCGTGACCAGTCTGCCGACCGCACTGGTCGCCATCCCCTTCGGTGCGGTCATCGCCCTGCAGCTCGGCAGTCTCACCCGTCAGCTGGGGGCGCAGTCCTACACCGGCGCAGCGTCCGCCCTGGCCATCATCCGTGAGGCGTCGCCGATCGCCACTGCGCTCCTCGTGGCCGGCGCGGCGGGAACGGCGATCTGTGCCGACCTCGGCGCGCGGCGGATCCGGGACGAGATCGACGCGATGGAGGTGCTCGGCATCGACCCGATCCAGCGCCTGGTCGTCCCGCGCGTGCTGGCGGCCATCACCGTGGCGCTGCTGCTCAACGGCTTCGTCGCCTTCGTCGGCATCGTCGGCGGCTACTTCTTCAGCGTGGTGCTGCAGGACGGCAGTGCCGGCTCCTACTTCTCGGGCTTCGCCGCGCTCGCGCAGTCCGCCGACCTCTACGTCGGCGCCTTCAAGGCAGCGCTGTTCGGACTGCTCGCCGGTGTGGTGGCCTCGTACAAGGGGCTCACGGCCAAAGGCGGCGCGCAGGGCGTGGGCGACGCGGTCAACGCCAGCGTCGTGCTCACGTTCCTGCTGCTGTTCGCCGTGAACTTCCTCGTCACGGTCGTGTACGTCGAGCTCGTCCCGCCGCGGGGCGGCTGACGTGGCCACCGTCGTCATCCCCGGCGGCCGCAAGGCTGCCGACACGCTCGCCCGCCGCGGCCGGGACCTGCGCCTGTTCCTCGACGACCTCGGCCGCCAGATGGCCTTCTACGCAGCGGCGCTGGCCTGGATGCCGCGCGCGGTCACCCGGTACAGGGGCGAGACGTTCCGGCTGCTCGGCGAGGTGGCGCTCGGTCGGGGCGCGCTGGCCACCTTCGGCGGCAGCTTCGGCGTGGTGGTCGCCATGTCGTTCTTCACCGGCATCGAGGTGGGCCTGCAGGGCTACGAGGGGCTGGACCAGATCGGCGCCTCCGCCCTCACCGGGTTCATCTCGGCCTACTTCAACACGCGCGAGATCTCGCCCCTGGTCGCAGGGGTGGCGCTGTCGGCGACCGTCGGCTGCGGCTTCACCGCGCAGCTGGGTGCCATGCGGATCTCCGAGGAGATCGACGCGCTGCAGGTCATGGCCGTCCGGCCGATCCCGTTCCTCGTCGCCTCGCGCGTCCTCGCCGGCCTGGTGGCGGTGGTGCCGCTCTACTTCGTCGGGCTGCTCGCGTCCTACCTGAGCACGCGCACGGTCGTGACCACCGTCTTCGGGCAGTCGGCCGGCACCTACGACCACTACTTCCACCTGTTCCTGCCACCGGGCGACATCGGGTGGTCGGTCTTCAAGGTGCTCGTCTTCGCGACGCTGGTGATCCTCATCCACTGCTGGTACGGCTACAGCGCCCGCGGCGGGCCCGCGGGGGTGGGGGTGGCCGTGGGCCGTGCCGTCCGGTTGGCGATCGTCGTGGTCGTCGTCGTGGACTTCCTGCTCAGCATGGCCATCTGGGGCTCCACCACCACGGTGCGGGTGGCCGGATGAGCGCGTCGTGGCTGTCCCGTATCGGCTACCCGCTGCTGGGCGTGGCGGCGCTGGCGGCCGTGGTGGCCGGCGTCGGGCTGACCTACGCGGTGTACGGCAAGGCCTTCACCGAGACGGCGTCGGTGACCGTCGTCGTCGAGGAGCTCGGCGAGCTGCTCGGCGTCCCGGCGGACGTCAAGGTGCGGGGTGTGCGGGTGGGGGAGGTCCGGCGCTCCACCCCGGACGACTCCGGCCGCGTGCTGCTGGACCTCGCGCTGGAGCCGGCCGCGCTTGCCGACATCCCGGCCGACGTGACGGCGCGGATCCTGCCCAAGACGCTGTTCGGGGAGCGGTACGTCGAGCTGATGTCGGCCTCCCCCGCCGGCTCCACGGGCCGGCTGCAGGAGGGCGCTGTCATCGCGCAGGACCTCAGCGAGCGGTCGGTCCAGCTGCAGGAGGTCTTCGACGAGCTGGCACCGCTGCTGCGCACCGTTCAGCCGGCGCAGCTCAACGCGACGCTGTCCAGCCTCGCCGACGCCCTCGTCGGCCGAGGAGAGCAGCTCGGTGGCACGCTGGACCGCCTCGGGGCGTACACCGCTGAGCTCCGCACGCTCGTGCCGCAGCTGCAGACCGACCTGGTGCTGCTGGCCGATGTCACGGCCCGCTACGGCGAGGCGGCGCCGGCGCTGCTGGCCAGCGCGCGCAACACGAGCACGACGGCCCGGACGCTGGAGGATCGCGAGCAGGTGCTGGCCGCCGTGCTCGAGGACACCTGGGCCGTCTCCGACCGCACGGCGACGCTGCTCGCCGACAACGAGGAGCGGCTCGTCCAGCTGTCGAAGACGCTGCGCCCGACCCTCGAGCTCCTCGCCGAGTACGCGCCGGAGTACGACTGCGTCTTCAACGGCGCCAAGCTGGCGATCCAGCGCATCTACGACGTCTTCGGCGGGGACGACGGGCCGTTCAAGATCAAGGGGCGGCTGCGGCTCGGGCAGTCCCGCGGCGTGTACAGCCCGTCCCTGCGGCCGGACGGCGAGCTGGCCCAGGAGCTGGTCGCTCAGCTGGAGGACTACGGACCGTCCTGCCCGCAGATCACCACCGCTCCGGTCGGCGGTGTGCCCGGCCCGGACGTCCCGGACCCGGCCAAGGTCCTCATCGGCCGCTACCGCGGCCCTCTCGGGCTGCCCGTGCCCGGGCTCGACACCGGACGCCAGCAGGAGCAGGAGCTCGCCGCCGACCCGCCCGCGGCCGGCTCGGCGCTGCCGGCGCTGCCGCCCGTGCCGGTCCCGGTCCTCGGAGACCCCACCGGGTCCCTGGCGGAGCGGCAGGCGATCGAGGACGCCGCCGCCGCCGCGCTCGGCCGGCTGGACGCCCCGGTGAACCCGGTCGTCAGCCTCCTGCTCGGCCCGATGCTGCGCGGCATGGTCGTCGAGGAGGCCCCGTGAGCGCCCGACGGCTCCGCCGGCCGTCCGGAGCGGTCGTCGGCATGGCCGCGTTCCTCGCCGTCACCGTCGGCTCCACGTCGGTCCTGTTCAGCACGATCGCCGGCTCGTCCCCGGACGACCCGGTCAGCTACTCGGCGGTCTTCACCGACGCCACCCGGGTGGTCGAGGGCGACGAGGTCCGCATCGCCGGCGTCCGCGTCGGGCGCGTCGAGGGGGTCGAGCTCACCGACGACGAGCACGCGCTGGTGCGCTTCTCGACCCGGCGGTCTCTGCAGCTGCCGGCCAGCGTGACCGCCCGCATCCGCTACCGCGACCTGGTCGGCAGCCGCTACCTCAGCCTGGTCGACGACCCCCGTGAGCCGGCTCCGGGCACCCTCGAGCCCGGTGCCACCATCCCGGTCGAGCGCACCGTCCCGGCGCTCGACCTGACCGTGCTGCTCGACGGCTTCCAGCCGCTGTTCAGCGTCCTGGAACCCGACCAGGTCAACCAGCTCGCCGCGTCGCTGGTGCGCACCCTGCAGGGCGAGGGGGGCACGCTGGCCTCCCTGCTGTCGAGCACGAGCTCGCTGACCGGCGCGCTCGCGGACCGGGACGCGGTCATCGGGCGCGTCGTGGACAACCTCAACGCCGTCCTCGCGACGGTCGACGAGCGCGACGCGCAGCTCGCCGACCTGGTCGACCAGCTGGCCCGGCTGTCCTCCGGCCTGGCGGCGGACGGCGAGGCGATCGGGCGGGCGGTCGACGGCATCGACAGCCTGACGGTGTCGACCGCCGGGCTGCTGCGCGACGTCCGGCCGCCGCTCGTCCGCGACGTCGCGTCGTTGCGAGTCGCCAGCCAGGAGTTCGCCAGGACCAAGGACGACCTGCAGTCCCTGCTCGACACCCTCCCGGTCAAGCTCAACGCCTTCAACCGGGCCGGCAGCTACGGGGGCTACCTCAACTTCTTCGTCTGCGACCTGGACGTGACGCTCACCCTGCCCGGGCTGCCGCCGGTGACCGCCCCCGGGCTGAACAACAACGAGGAGCTCTGCCAGGAGTGAGGGAGCGCAAGCGGGTCCTCAGCGGCGCCGTCGGCCTCACCGTCGTCGGCGGCATGCTGCTCGCCGGCCTGTCGGTCAACCAGCTGGTCGGCCTGCTCGGCAAGGCGGACTACGAGGTGGAGTTCGCGCACGCCGCCGGCCTCAAGGAGGGCGACCCGGTCCGGGTCTCCGGCGTCAAGGTCGGCTCGGTCGAGAGGATCAGGCTGGACGGCACGGTCGTCGCCGTCACGGTGCAGCTCGACGACGACGTGCGGCTCGGCGACAGCACCACCGCCGCGCTGAGGGTCGAGACCCTGCTCGGCACCGAGTACGTGTCGCTGGACAGCGCCGGCGACGACCGGCTGCCCGAGGGCGGACGGGTGCCGGTCGAGCGCACCACCACGCCTTTCAGCCTGCAGGAGGCGGTGGGTGGCCTGGCCGAGCGGGTCGAGGCCATCGACACCGCCAGGCTCGCGGAGTCCTTCCGGGTCGTCTCGCAGGCGCTGGACGCGGCCGGCCCCGAGCTCCGGCCGGCCGTCGACGGCGTGGCGCGGCTGTCGACGAGCATCGCCAGCCGCGACGCACAGCTGCGCGAGCTGCTCGTCCACTCCCGCGAGGTGACCGGGGTCCTGGCCGACCGGTCCGAGCGCCTGGTGCAGCTGGTGCGGGACGCCGGCACGTTCCTGGCCGTCCTCGAGGCGCGTCGCCAGGCCCTCGAGACGCTCCTGGTGAGCAGCCAGCAGCTCGCCGACGAGCTGATCGCCACCGTGCAGCAGACCCGCGGCGACCTCGCGCCGGCCCTGGAGTCGCTGCAGACCACCGTCGCGACGCTGCGGCAGAACAAGGGAGACCTGGAGGAGAGCATGCGGCTGTACGCGCCGCTGCTGCGCTACTACACCACCGTCCTCGGTCACGGCCGCTGGTTCGACGCCGGGCTGTTCGGCCTGACCCCCCAGCTGCTGCCGCCGCCCGGCGCCGCGGGGGGCGACCGATGACCCGGTCCCGCCGGCTCGCCGTCGCTGCGGGGGCCGCCACCGCCGCGGTGCTGGCCGCCGTGGGCGCTCCGGCCGCCGCCGCGAGCGGCGAGGAGTACCGCGCGGAGCTCAGCCGGGCCGTCGGTCTCTACGTCGGGTCGGACGTGCGCGTCCTGGGCGTGCGGGTCGGGGAGGTCACCGGTCTGGAGGCCCGCGGCGAGCTGGTCCAGGCCACCTTCGAGATCGAGGACGACGTGCGGGTGCCGGCGAGCGCGCAGGCCGTCGTCGTGGCGCCGACGCTGGTCAGCGACCGGCACCTGGAGCTCACGCCGCCGTACGACGGCGGACCGGAGCTGGCCCCCGGCAGCCTGATCCCCCTGGCGCGCACCGCCGTGCCGGTCGAGGTCGACCAGGTGTTCGCCGCGGTCGGCGAGTTGGCGACCGCGCTGGGGCCGCAGGGGGCCAACCGCGACGGTGCGCTGGACCAGCTGGTGCGCACCGGCGCCACCGCGCTCGACGGCAACGGCGTCGCGATCCGCACCGCCGTGGAGCAGCTCAGCGCCGCCGTCGCCACCGTCGACGGCGGCGGCGAGGACCTCGCCGCGACGCTGGAGCAGCTGGCGACCCTGACCGCGGCGCTGGCCGCGGCCGACGAGCCCGTCCGCGAGCTCAGCGGCACCCTCACCGCGGTGGCGGACAGCCTCGCCGCCCAGCGGGGCGCGCTGGCCGGGTCGATCGACGGCCTGGGCACGGCGCTCGCCGAGATCCGCGCCCTGGTGCAGGACAGCGGTCCCGGGCTCACCGAGGACGTCGCCGGGCTGCTCGACGTGACCCGCACGGTACTCAGCCAGGAGCAGGCGCTGCGCGAGACGCTCAACCTCGCTCCGGTCACCCTCCAGAACTTCATCGGCACCTTCGACCCGCAGACCTCCACGCTGTCCGCCCGCCCCGCCGTCAACGGCACCCTGACCGACGACCCGAGCCTGGTGCTCTGCCAGCTCATCGCGAGCAACGGCCTGGGGTCGCTGTGCCCGGCGGTCGACGCCGTCGTCGACCCGCTGGAGCCGCTGCTGGGCTCGCTGCCCCAGCCGCTCGGTGACGGCCCGGAGTTCTCCACCTTCCCGCCGGCGCCGGAGGGCTCACGATGACCGGGCGCGGTCCGGCGGTCGCCGCGCTCGCCGTGGCGGTGGCGGCCCTGACCGGGTGCACGAGCGCGCCTGCGCTCCAGGAGCTGGGACTGCCGGGGTCGAGCGTCGACGGCTACGAGGTGCGGGTGCGGTTCACCGACGCCCTCGACCTCGTCCCGCTGGCGACCGTCAAGCTCGACGGCGTCGACGTCGGCGTCGTCCGTGAGGTCGACCTGACCGACGGTCTGGTCGCCGAGGTCACCGTCCAGGTCGAGCAGGACGTGGCCCTCCCCGGTGACGTGAGCGCGCGGATCTCCCAGACGAGCCTGCTCGGCGAGAAGTACGTCGAGCTCATCTCCCCGTCCGGCAGCACCGCTGCGCCGCTGGCTGCCGGCGGGCTCATCCCGCTGGAGCGCACCGGCGCGGGCGTCGAGGTCGAGGAGCTGCTCGGCGCTGCGTCGGCCCTGCTCAACGGCGGTGGCATCGGGCACCTGCAGACCGTCACCTCGGAGCTCAACACCGCACTGGCCGGCCGTGAGGACCAGGTGCGCGTCCTGCTCGACGACCTGGCCGGGCTGCTGGCGGCCATCGACGCCCGGCGCGACGACATCGTGCGGGCCCTGGACGGCGTCGACCGGCTCGCCGGCACGCTCGCCGCCCAGCGCGACACGATCGAGGTGGCGCTCGAGGCGCTGCCCGGGGGCGTCGCCGCCCTGGCCGACCAGCAGCGTCAGCTCACCCGCGCGCTGACCTCGCTGTCGGAGTTCGGCACGGTCGCCGAGCGGGTCATCGCCGCCAGCAAGGACGACCTGGTGACCAACCTGGAGCTGCTCGACCCGATCCTGACCGAGATCGCCCGGGCCGCCCCGTCGTTCTTCTCGACCGTCGACACACTGCTCACCTATCCCTTCGCCCGCAACATCTACGGCGGGATCGCGGGCGACTACGTCCAGCTCGAAGGAGAGCTCGAGGTCGACCTGGACAGCTTCACGCGCGACACCTTCGTCCCAGGCCCGTCCTACGAGGACCCGCCGACGCAGATCGCCTGCGGCGAGTACGGCCCGAACTGCCGGCCGGGCCCGACGACCCCGGCTGCCGCGTCGGCTGCTGCGCCGGCGCCGACCGCGCCCGCGCTGGGCCCGGCGCTGCTCGACGCGCTCGCCGGGGCGGGCCGGTGATCACCGGCGCCACCCGGCTCCGGCTGGCGGCGTTCCTCGGGCTCGCGGCGCTCGGGACGACCGTCGTGGGCGGTCAGTACGTCGGGCTGGACCGCATGCTGTGGAGCCAGCCGTACACGGTCACGCTGCAGATGCCGTCCTCCGGGGGCATCTTCGAGAACGCCGAGGTCACCTACCGCGGCCTCGCCGTCGGACGCGTCCGCGAGCTGCGCCTGACCGACGACGGGATGGCGGTCGACCTGGCCATCGAGCGGGGGGAGCGCGTGCCGGCCGACGTGCGCGCCGTCGTGGCCAACCGGTCGGCGATCGGCGAGCAGTTCGTCGACCTCCAGCCCGCGGCCGACGGTCCGCCGTGGCTGGCGGGCGGCGACGTCATCCCGGCCGACCGCACGGCGGTGCCGCCGCGGCTGGAGGACGTGCTGCTGCAGGTGCAGGAGCTCACCGAGTCGGTCGACCGGCCCGCGCTCCAGACGCTGGTCCGCGAGCTCGGCGACGGCTTCGCCGGCACGGGGCCGGAGCTCGAGACGCTCCTGGACCGGGGCGACAGCCTGCTCACCACCCTTCTCGAGGCGCTGCCGGCCACCCGCACCCTGCTCACTGACGGGCAGACCGTCCTGACCACGCAGCGGGACACCTCCGACGAGCTGCTCAGCTGGAGCCGCGACCTGCAGGACCTCACCGGCACGCTCCAGGGCTCCGACACCCAGCTGCGCACGCTGCTCGACGAGGCCCAGCGCACGCTGCCGGAGGTCGAGGAGCTCGTCCTCGCCAACGACCAGCAGCTGCCGCTGCTCATGCAGGACCTCGTGACGGTCGGCGACATCGTCCGCGCCCGCCTGCCGGGCATCCGCGTCTTCCTCGTCGCCTTCCCCCGGCTGATCCAGGGGACCTTCAACGTCGTGCAGGGCGACGGCTTCGTGCACTTCAACCTGGTGCTGGACTACTCCTCCGGCGTCTGCACCTCCGACGGGTATGCCGGCACCTCGAAGGCGCCGCAGGCCAAGCCGGTGCCCGAGCTCGGCAACCCGAGTCGGCGCGCCAACCTCAACGCCTACTGCGCCGAGGAGCCGGACAGCATCACCGCGGCGCGCGGGTCGCAGAACGTCCCGAAGCTGCCCGGCGACACCTACGACGCCGCGACGCAGAAGGTCGACAACCCGCGCTTGGGCCGGCGCGGCCCAGACGACGTCCCGCCCGTCTCGTACGAGACCGACGAGCCGCCGGCCGCGCCGCCGTCGCCGACGGTCCAGCCGGCCGCGTACGACGCGCGGACGGGGGTGGTCAGCACCGCCGAGGGCCCGATCGCCGTCGTGGGCTCCGACGGCGGCCAGGCGGCGCAGTTCGGCGCCGAGGCCTGGAAGTGGCTGATCGTGGGGCCGGTGCTGTCCGGCACGAACCCGGGGTCACGATGACGTCGCCGGCCGTCACGACGAGCACCGGTCCCCGGCGCCGCCGTCGGCCGGCGGCCCTCGTCGCGGTCCTGGTGCTCGCCGCGGTCGCCGTGCTCGCCGTCTCGGCGCTCCAGCTGCGCGGGGTGAGCAGTCGTGAGGAGGACCGGGACGAGCTCCTCGGGACGGCGCGGCAGGCGGCGGTCGCGTTCACCAGCTACGACCACGCCGACCTCGACAGCAGCTTCGACGCCGTGCTGGCGCTCGCGACCGACCAGTTCTCCCAGCAGTTCACCGCCGCCAGCGCTCAGCTGCGCCCGATCATCACGGAGAAGAAGGCCACCGCGCGGGGCGAGGTGCTCGGAGTCGGGGTCGAGCGCTACGAGCACGACGAGGACACCGCCAGCGTGCTGGTGGCGACGGACGCCACCGTCACGAACACCGAGTTCCCCGACGGCGCGCTGCAGCGGTTCAGACTGCGCGTGACGCTCGAGCGTGGCAGCGCGGGCTGGCGCGTCGACGAGATCACCCCGGTCGTGTGAGGCGGAGATGACCACGGACCCCCGTGCCCTGGACGAGCACGCACCGGCAGCGGGCACCGAGGAGCCCGAGCAGCTCGCCGAGCGCGACCAGCCGGATGCTGCCGTCGAGCCCCGGAACCCACCGGCCGCGCCCCCGCGGCGCGGCCGTGCCCGTCGGCTGGCGGTGGCCGTGGCCGTGGTCCTGCTTCTCGCGGCCGCCGGCCTGCTGGCCTGGCGGTCGTGGACGGCTGCCCAGGACGAGCGGGCCGGCCGGGAGGCGGTGGAGGTCGCCGAGAAGGCCCTGCCGGACGTCCTCAGCTACGACTTCGCCGATCTCGACGACGACATCGCCCGGGCGAGGGGCCGGCTGACCGACGCGTTCGCCGCGGAGTACGACGAGCTTGCCGCCAAGACGATCCGCCCGACGGCCGAGCAGTACAAGGCGGTGGTGTCGGCCGAGGTGCTGGCGTCGTCGCTGGAGAGCGCTGACCGCGACGAGGCGTCGGTCCTGCTGTTCGCCAACCAGACCACCGTGACCACCGAGCTGCCGGCCCCGCGGGTGGACCAGAGCAGGGTCCGGATGCGCCTGGAGCACACCGCGTCCGGCTGGAAGGTCGCCGCGATCGAACCCCTGTGACGCGCGCGCAGCAGGACGCGGAGCGAGGGGGGTGGGCTCTAGGATGGCCTGGTGACTCAGCCGACCGATCTGCTCACGATCGACCAGCTGGCGCTGCAGTCCGGGATGACCGTGCGCACGTTGCGCTCGCACGCCTCGCGCGGCTTGCTGCAGCCGCCCATCATCCGGGGCCGGACCGGGTACTACGGTCCGGCGCACCTGGCCCGGCTCGGGTTCATCCGCGACATGCAGGACGCCGGCTTCAGCCTCGCCAGCATCGAGCAGATCCTGGCCGGAGTGCCGGCGGACGCCGGCGAGGCCGCGCTCAGCGTCATCCGCGGCCTGCTCGCCCCCTGGCGCAGCGAGCCGCCGGTGGTGTACGAGATCGAGGAGCTGCTCGGGCTGTTCGGGCCGCAGGCCGGGCCGGAGCACCTGGACGCGCTGATCGAGATGGGCGGTGCGGAGCTCACGCCGGACGGCCAGGTCCGGGTGGTGAGCCCCGGACTGCTCGCCGCCGGTGCCGAGGGCGCTCAAGCCGGCCTGCCCCTGGAGGGGATCCTGGAAGCCGGGCGGCTGGTCGCGACGTCGGCCCAGGAGGTGGCCGAGAGCTTCGTGGCGCTGTTCCGCGACAGCGTCTGGAAGGACTTCATCGACGCCGGCACGCCGGAGCAGGAGTGGGTGCGGATCACCGGCGTCCACGCGCGGCTCCAGCCGCTGGCGGTGCAGGCGTTCCTCAGCGCCTTCCAGCGCGCGATGAGCACGTCGGTGAGCTCGGCGCTCGGGCAGGAGCTCGGCGGGCAGGCCCAGGAGGCGCTCGACCGCCTGCTCGGCAAGACGGGCTGACGGTCCGTCGAGGCCCGGCTCAGCCGGGCACCCTGGCCCGCGCGGAGCGCTGACCGCCCAGGGCCGCCAGCTCGGTGGCCTCGGTCACCTTGACCCGGGGCCGCCCCGAGGCCTGACCGCGGCTGCGCTCGACCGCGTCGATGCGCCGCCAGCCGTCGACGTCGGTGGCGTGCGGGCAGCGCTCGCGCACCAGCCGGTCGAACTCCGTCGCGGTTCTCGCGGGGTGCCCCACACGTCCGGCGTTGACGTCGTCGAGCAGCCGGTTGACGGTGTCGCGCGCGCAGCTCTTGTTGGTCCCGATGAACCCGGTGGGCCCGCGCTTGATCCAGCCGACGACGTACGTGCGGTCCCGGCCGAGCACGCGCCCGTCGTCGTTGGGGACGACGCCGCGGACGTCGTCGAAGGGCAGGTCGGGGACCGGAACCCCCCGGTACCCGATCGACCGCAGGACCAGGCCGGTCGGCAGCTCCTCGGTCGCGCCGGTCGGCACGGCCACCGGCCTGCCGTCGGCTCCGGCCGTCAGCTCGTTCTGCGCCAGGACCGCCGCTGTCACGCGGTCGGCGCCCAGCAGGGCCACCGGCGAGGTGAGGAAGCGCAGGACGATCCGCCGCCGCGCGCCCCGCGGCTGCTCGGCGGGAGGCAACGCCCGCACCGCTTCGACCTTCTGGGCCACCGCGTCGTCCGGCCCGGTGTAGGGCGCGGGAGGGGGACCGTGCCGGACGACCTCCAGGTCCGGGCGGGACAGCAGGCCGAGCAGCTCGGGCAGCGTGAAAGCGGCCTCCGCAGGGCTCCGTCGAGCCAGGACCACGACCTCGCGAACCTGACTGGCGCGCAGCGCCTGCAGCGCGACGTCGCTGATGTCCGTGGCGGCCAGTCGGTCCGGGTCGGTGGCGAGGATGCGGGCCACGTCGAGTGCGACGTTGCCGTTGCCGACCACCACGGCGCGCTCGGAGGTCAGGTCGTAGCTGTGGTCGGCGTGGTCGGGGTGGCCGTTGTACCAGGCGACGAAGCGTGTCGCGGTGTCGCTGCCGGTCAGGTCCTCGCCCGCGATGCCCAGCCGACGGTCGTGCGCGGCCCCGGTCGCGTAGACGACGGCCGAGTGACAGGACAGCAGCTCGTCGTGCGTGACGTCGCGGCCGACGTCGACGCCGAGCAGGTAGCGGAACCCTGGGCGGTTCTCGATCTGCCAGAACAGCGAGGTGATCTTCTTGGTGTCGGGGTGGTCGGGGGCGACGCCGGAGCGCACCAGGCCGTACGGCGTCGGCAGCCGCTCCAGCACCGTCACCTCGACACCGCGCTGCTTGAGCAGCTCGTCCGCGGCGTAGAGCGCGGCCGGGCCCGACCCGACGACCGCGACCCGAAGCGGGAGCCGCTCGGGGTCGAGCCGGACGAGCCGGGGGACCGGCGCCTGCGCCGGCCGGCGCTCGGGGTAGCCGCTGTAGCGGGCGTTGACGTCCACGAAGGGGAGCTGCTCCGGGCGCAGCTTGCCGGCCGGGACGATCGCTCCGACGGGGCAGGCGTCGACGCACGCCCCGCAGTCCACGCACGCCACCGGGTCGATGTAGAGCATCTCGGCCGTGGCGAAAGCGGGGTCGTGCGGGTTGGGGTGGATCGCGTTGACCGGGCACGCGAACACGCAGGAGGCGTCGCTGCAGCAGGACTGCGTGATGACGTGCGGCATGCGGTCAGGCCGCGCTGAGGAAGGCCGGCGGCGGCTCGCTGCGGTACCGGCTGGCCGGCCCGTCGATCTTGCACTTGCGCCACAGCTTGCGCGAGGCGCGGGTCATCAGGTTCGACTGCTCGGCGAGCATGCGGACGTCCCCGAACAGGTTCTGCAGCCGCTCCTGCGACTGCGGGGAGTCCCAGAACAGGTCGTTCTTGACCTCCTCCGGGATGTCGAACCGCTCCCAGAACTCGCGCGGCGGCACCATGATGGCGTCGCAGAGGTAGCGCATCAGCAGCGGGAGCACGAGAGCCGTCAGGTGGCGGCTGATCGGCTTGAGGTGCGGCGCGCGCAGCTTGACGGCTTCGTGCGCGAAGGAGATGTGCCGCGCCTCCTCGGCGATGTGGATCGCCATGACGCGCGCCAGGACCGGCGGCAGGTTCTCGGCTGCCCGCAGGATCTCCTTCTGCGTGTGGTCGATCGGTTCCTCCCCGGCGAGGATCCCCAGGAAGAAGATCACCGGGACGCTGTTGACGAGCATCGGGAGCACGGGGGCCAGGGCCCGCAGCGCCCGCGGCATGCCGGGCACGTCGGCCCCGATACGGTTCACCGCCTCCTGGAACATCTGGGTGTGGTGGCACTCCTCCGTCGCCTCGTGCGACAGGTAGCGGTACTCGGGCGAGCCGTTGGGCAGCGCGAAGACGTACTGCATGATCGCGCGGATCAGGACGTTCTCGAACTGCAGCCCCACCTTCAGGACGTTGGCCTGCCGCCAGAGGCCGATCTCGATCTGCCGCTCCAGCGGCAGCGCCTGGTACCAGGGGTGGGCCCCGATGGGATCGGCGTGGGCCGGCAGGACCCACCGCGGGTCGTCCTTGCGCACCTGGAAGTCCGGGTCGTCCCACGGCACGTCGACGAACGCGTCGAAGTGCCGGGCGACCGAGGCCTCGGAGAGCTGGCGCAGCACCTGCTCGTACTCCGCACGCGTGCGGATGACGACGCGCTGTGCGGTCGGCGGCTCCGCGGCGCGCTCTGCGCGGGCACGGGAGGTCGCGGGGGAGGGGGCGGTCGCGAGGGGGGACATCGGTCCTCCAGAGGGGTGGTCGCTCACGGGGGTCGAGAGAGTGTCTGTCTTTGATACGCCGAAAACCGTGACGTCAAACTCTGTCACGTCGAACATGTCTCGTCCAGTCCGGTCAGCGGTGCCGACGCACGTAGCGCATCTCCAGCCGCCCGACCGCGCTGCTCAGGCCCGGGGCTAGGCGGATGGCCCGCCAGGCGACCCGGGCGCTGCGCGGCGCGACGACGAGCGCCTTGTTCCGGTCCATCCCGCGCAGGATGTCGACGGCCAGCAGGTCGGCGTCGTAGAGGTGCCGCTGCGCCTTGGTGGCCAGGTCGCGCCCGCGCTCGGCGAGGGCCGGCTTGGGCAGGTCCTCGGGACCGGCCTTGTCGAGGATGGGTGTGTCGGTGAAGCCGGGGCAGACCGCGGTGACGCGGATCCCGTGGCTGGCCGCCTCGGGGCGCAGCGCCAGGGACAGCCCCACGACGGCATGCTTGGTCATCACGTAGGGCGTCAGCAGCGCTGCCGGGACCAGGCCGGCCAGCGAGGCGGTGTTGACGATGTGCCCGCTGCGCTGACGGACCATGACGGGGAACGCGGCGTGGACGCCGTGGACGACGCCGCGCAGGTTGACGTCGATGGCGCGGTCCCAGTGCGCGAGGGACAGCTCTGCCATCTCCCCGCCGACGCCGATCCCGGCGTTGTTGACCATGACGTCGAGCCGGCCCTCGGCCTGCACCACGCGGTCCACGAGGTCCTGCACGGCGGTGGCGTCGCGGACGTCGAGGGGCGCGGCCCAGGCGCGTCCCGGCCCGGTCTCGTTGAGCTGCTTGGCGTGCAGCTCGGCGCCCTCGGCGTCGATGTCGGCGACCACGATGGTGTCGCCCCGGGCGACCATCGCGCGGGACAGGGCGGCACCGATGCCCGAGGCCCCCCCGGTGATGATGGCAGTGCTGGTCATGGCAGTCCTTCAGGAGGCGGGCAGGGGCCCGGCGGGAGGAGGGGAGGCGGTCAGGCAGCGACCGGCACCGGCGCGGTGCGGGCCTCGTAGCGGGACAGGTCGATGCGCCGGGTGCGCCAGCGCAGCTCGAAGCTGAAGCCGGGCCACAGGGTCGTGTTGCGGCCGTTCTCGTCGAGGTACCAGGAACCGCAGCCGCCGGAGGTCCACACCGTGCCCTCCATGCGCTCCTGGACCTCGTCGTTGAAGGCGTCCTGCGCGTCCTGGCGCACGTCGAGGCTGATCACCCCGCGCTCGTCCATCGCGCGCAGTGCGTCGAGCACGTACGCGACCTGCGACTCGACGAAGAAGATGACCGAGGTGTGGCCGGGCCCGGTGTTCGGGCCGACCAGCAGGAACAGGTTCGGGAAGCCGGCCACGCTCGTGCCGAGGTAGGCCTGCGGGCTTCCCTTCCACCGCTCGGCGAGCGTCTCGCCGTGTCGGCCGCGGACGCGGTCGGCGATGGCGATGTCCGTGACGTGGAACCCCGTCCCGAAGATGATCGTGTCGACCTCGCGCTGCCGCCCGTCGGCGGTCGTGACCCCCTTCGGGGTGATGGCGGTGATGCGGTCGGTGACGACCTCGACGTTGGGCTGACTCACGGCCGGGTAGAACCCGTTGGCGATGAGGATGCGCTTGCAGCCCAGCTTGTAGTCCGGCGTGAGCTTGGCCCGCAGGACAGGGTCCTTCACCGTCCAGCGCAGGTGCGCCCGAGCCAGCTTCTCCACGCCCTTCATCAGCTCGGGCTTGTGCACCAGGCCTGGCAGCATGGCCTCCTGACGCCAGTACACGCCGGCGCGGACGGCCTTCTGCAAAGCCGGGACCGCGGCGTACAGGCGCTGCTGCGCGGCGGGGATCCGCCGGTCCGGTCGGGGCAGGATCCACGGCGGCGTCCGCTGGAACAGGTGCACCTGGGCGGCGGCGCGCTGCACGTGCGGGACGAACTGCACCGCGGAGGCGCCGGTGCCCACGACGGCGACGCGGTCGCCGGTGAGGTCGTGGTCGTGGTCCCAGGTGGCGCTGTGGAAGGTAGTGCCCTCGAAGGTCTCGATCCCGGGGATGCTGGGGTAGGCAGGGTCGCTCAGGGGGCCGGCTGCGGACACGAGCACGCGAGCGCGCACGGTGCCCCTGGGCGTCTGCACCTGCCACTCCTGGTCGGCCTCGACCCAGTGGGCCTGCGTGACCTCCGCGGAGAAGACGATGTGCGGCAGGAGGCCGAACTCCTGGGCGGTGCGCCGCAAGTAGGCATGGATCTCGGCCTGCGGCGAGAAGGCGCGCGACCAGTAGGGGTTGAGCGCGAAGGAGAAGGAGTACAGGTTCGACGGGACGTCGCAGGCGCAGCCCGGGTAGCTGTTGTCGCGCCAGGTGCCGCCGAGGTCGGCGGCGCGCTCGAGCACGACGAAGTCGTGCTCGCCGGACTGCTTGAGCCGGACGGCCATGGCCAGGCCGGCGAAGCCGCTGCCGATGATGGCGACGCGGACACCTGCCGGCGGCGTCGACGCGGACGGCAGGGACACCTCGGACATAGTGGGTGCGGACACGTGGGCTCCCTCGTCGGACGTCGGCTGGCTCGTGGCAGAGGCATCTCTCCGCCCAAGTCGTGACATCTCCAATCGTAACGTCATTCAGCGTCACGCACAAGGGCGTCATCGTCCACCTCGTGGTCGGCCGCCTGCGCGCGCCGGGCCAGCGCGCCGCGCACACGCGCCAGCCGGGCGGCGCCCGGCAGCGCGACCAGCTCCTGCGCGACGAGGTCCACACGGGACAGCAGCGACTCCAGACCGGCGCGGACCACCGTGACGTCGTGCTGCGTCTGCGCCAGGCCGGCCAGCACCGGCAGGACGTCGTCCGACAGGCGGGGGAGCACCTCGGGCAGGGTCGCGTCCACCTGGGCCAGGACCCGTCGGGACGTCGCGAGGACGTCCTCGGCCTCGTCCAGCAGGCGATGGCACCGGGCCGGCAACTGCACGGTGAGCGTCACGGCGGCTGCCGCGGCGGCCGCCGTGCCGGCCGCCCCGGTGAGGGTGCCGCGCACGGCCGCGAGAGCACCGGTCAGCACGGCTGCCGGGCCGCCCGCCGCTGGCGGGGCGGCGGCCGTCACGACGGTCCGCCGAGCACGACGGCCACCTGTCGCCGCAGGGCCGCGACGCGGCCGGGCAGCTCGCTGATCCGGCGCCAGGGGTCGGTGCCGCTGGGCCACCAGTTGTACCGGCCGAGCAGGGCCGCCAGCGCCGGGACGAGCAGGGTGCGGACCAGGAAGGTGTCCAGCAGCAGCCCGGCCGCGATGGCGAACCCGTTCTGAGCCAGGGCGTCGATCCCGGTGAACAGCATGGCCACGAAGCTGCCGGCGAAGATGACGCCGGCGGCCGTGATGACGCCGCCGGTGCTCGCCACCGCCCGGGCGATGCCGGCGCGGTCCGCGGACGGCGCCTCCTCCCGGATGCGGGACACCAGCAGGATGTTGTAGTCGACGCCCACCGCGACCAGCAGCACGAACGACAGGACCGGCACCGTCCAGTCGACGGTCTGCCCCAGCAGCCCCTGCCACACCGCGACCGTCAGCCCGAGCGCCGCGACGTAGTTGAGGAGAACGGTGGCCAGCAGGTACACCGGCGCCACCAGGCTGCGCAGCAGCAGGACGAGCGTCAGGAACACCACGGACAGGACCGACACCAGCATGAGCGCCAGGTCGCCGGCCGAGAGCTCGCGCAGGTCGCGCGTGGCGGCGGCCGGGCCGGTCGCGAGGATCTGGGTGGTCGCCAACGGCGTGCCGTGCAGCGCGTTGCGAGCCGCGGCCTGCGCGGCGTCCAGCCGGGCCTCCGCCGCGGCCTCGCCGGCCGGTTCCCCGTAGACGAGCAGGCGAGCGGTGCGGCCGTCGGGCGACAGGTAGAAGTCCCTGGCCAGCGCGAAGCTCGCGTCCTGGAAGGCGGCCGGGGGCAGGTAGAACGCCGAGACCCCGGCCGTCGTGGCCTGCTGCGAGGTCTGGGTCAGGGCGTCCGCGGCCTGTCCCAGGCCGGACTCCAGCTCCTGCGTCGCGCCGGTCAGCGCGTCGACGCCGCCGGCAAGCTGACCCGCTCCGCCGGACAGCGCCTCGGCGCCGGACACCAGCTCGTCCAGGCGGGCCGCGAACTGCTGCGCGCCCGTGGACGCCTGACCGATGCCGGCCTCGAGCTGGCCGATCCCCCCGTCGAGCCGGGCCAGGCCGCCCCGGAGCTCGGTCGCGCCCTCGGCCAGCCGGCTCGCGCCGTCCCCCGCCGTCTGCAGGCCCGGCAGGAGCTGGTCCCGCTGGCCGACGTAGATCTGCTCCAGCCCGTCGCGGGCCTCGCGGCAGACCGGGTCCACGGAGCACCAGCGGGTCGTTGCGCAGGGCCTCGGAGATCCGGCCGAGCCCGTCGACGGCCGGTGCCACCTGCTCCCGTGCGGCCCGCAGTCCCGCGTCCAGCTCGGCCAGCCCGTCGGCGAGCTGGCCGCTGCCCTGCAGTGCCGCCCGGGACCCGGCGCGCAGCTGGGCGACCCCGCCGCCGGCCTCGGCGATGCCGCTGGCCAGCCGGTCCGCCGCCCGGTCGCCCTCGACCGTGCCCGCGACCAGCTCGCGCAGCCCCTGGGCGAGCTGGTCGGCGCCGCTCTGCAGCCGGTCGGCGTCGTCGGAGCCTCCCGCCAGCTGCTGCTCGGCCTGGCGCAGGCGGTCCCCGACCAGCCCGACCTGGGCGGGCAGCTGGGCCTGGTCGATGGGCTCGCCCTGCGGCCGCGTGACGCCGCGGACGGAGGCGACGCCGGGGACGCGGGCCACCGCCTCGGTCGCGGCCTCGAGGGCGACGAGGCCTTCGGCGGTGCGCAGGTCCTGGTCGGCGGCCAGCACGACGTAGTCGGCGCGCAGCTCGTCGGACGGGAAGTGCCGGCCCAGCGCCCGCTCGCCGGCGGCGCTGTCCGATGCAGCCGGCTGGAGGGCGCGGACGTCGTAGGCGCGATCGATCGCCGGCAGCCCGGCCGACAGCGCCAGCAGCAGCAGGAGCCCCACGCCGAGGACCGCGGCCGGGCGCCGGACGACCGCGCCGCCGACGGCCGACCACCACCGGGAGGGCCCGGCCGCCAGCGACCGAGGTGCCGCCCGCAGCCCGGCCAGGGCGGTCAGCGCCGGGGTGAGCGTGAGGCTCACCGCGAGCGTCACCAGCACCGACACGGCCAGCGACGGCCCTGTGGTGCGGAACAGCGCCAGCTCGGTGAACGCCATGCACGCCGTGCCGACCGCCACGGTCGCAGCCGAGGCCAGCAGGACGGTCCCGACCTTGGCCGCGGCGACCCGCGTCGCCACGAGGGCCGGGTCGCCCGCGCGCAGCCGCTCGTGGTACCGGGCGATGAGGAAGATGCCGTAGTCGGTCCCCGCCCCCAGGACCAGGGCGGTGAGGAAGGCGGCGGTGTACGTCGAGACCGGCAGCCCGTGGCCGCCGAGGAAGGCGACCGCTCCCCGTGCCGCCAGGAGGGCCACGGCGATGCTGCCGAGCGGGATGAGCACGGTGACGACCCGGCGGTAGATCAGTGCCAGCAGGCCCACGATGATCAGGACGCTGAGCACCGTGACGAAGGCGACCTCCGCATCGAGCTCCTCGTTGATGTCCACGAGGGTGGCCGGGTCGCCCGTCACCGCCGTCTGGACGCCGGGCGGGTGCGCGCCGGCATGCTCGCGCAGGAAGGCGATGTCCTCGGCCGCCTCCGGGCTGCCGAGCGGGTGGCGGATCGCGACCGGCAGGTAGGCGGCCTGGCGGTCGGGGCTGACGAGCGCCTGCTCGAGACTGGGTTGGGAGACCGGGTCCTGCACGTCCGCCACGTGTTCGGCGCCGGCGCGCAGCCGGTTCGCCAGCTGCCCGAGCCAGGCGACGTCGGCTGGCTCCAGCGGGCGGTCCCGCTCGACGACGACGAAGGCGACGGACGCCGCCTCACCGCTGCCGAACGCCTCGTCCATCACCTTGAAGCCGCGGGCCGCCGGTGTGTCCGCCGGCACGAAGGCCGTGGCGTCGCGGGCCACGACGGTCTCCAGCTGCGGGACGGCGAGGTTCAGGATGCCCGCCACGGCCAGCCAGGCGAGCACCGTCAGCCAGGGCCGGCGGGTGCTCAGGCGCCCCAGCCAGCCGAACGCACGCTCGCCTCGGTCGCTCGACGCCACGCTCACCCCCGACAGTGACGCCATCGCGTGTGACGCCAACCGGCGTCACGGTAACAGGCGTCGTGCAGGCTGTGCGCTCCCCCGAGGTGAGGTCGGCGGCTCGAGGTCAGCCGGCCAGCGCCCGGACCTCGGCCCGGTGCGCCAGCCCGGCAAGGAAGAGGTCCGCGGCGGGACGCAGCCGGGGCTCGAGGTCGTCGGGGCAGGACAGCTGCAGGCGCAGGCGCGTCCCCGACCGTCCCTGAGGCGACACGCGGAGCACGGCGCTGCCCGGGGTCGCCCCGGGCAGCGCCGTCCAGCGCGCCACCGCCTCGTAGGAGGTGCGCAGCCGGCGCGGCGGTCCGACGGGCAGCAGCGCCGAGCCGCCGTCGAGGCCGGCTGCCCCGGGCCACAGGTCGAGGACGTCGGAGCAGGCCAGGAGCAGGGCGACGGAGGCCGGAGCGGCCTGCACGTGCCGCTCCGCGCTCACGACGACCTCCGGCCGGCGGGCGACGCGCGCAGGACCGCTGGTCGGCCGGCTCACGCGCGCCCCTCCACCTGGAGGCCCCGAGCGTCGGTGTCGGTGTACTCCTGCTCCGACAGCTGCTGGATGAGCGACATGAGCTCGTCCGTGCGCTGCCGCAAGACCGTGCCCTCCGGCGCGCCGTCCTGCGCCGCGACCGGCCAGGTCAGCGGTGGGCCGAACCGGACGGCTATCCGGCGGCGGGACAGCCGGGGCAGGACACGGCCGGTGGGGGCGACGTCGAACAGCCCGATGGTCGCGCACGGGACGACCGGCGCCCCGCTGGCCATGGCCATCCGGACGACCCCTGTGCGACCGCGGTGCAGCCTGCCGTCCGGGGACCGCGTGCCCTCCGGGAAGACGCCCAGCAGGTGGCCCTCGTCGAGCAGCCGCAGTGCGGTGCGCAGGGCTGCCTCGCCGGCCCCGCCGCCCGAGCGGTCGACCGGTACCTGTCCGCAGGCGGTGAAGAAGTAGCGCCGCAGCCTGCCCCGGAGGCCGGCGCCGGTGAAGTACGAGCTCTTGGCCAGGAAGATGATCCGCCGTCGGCGGACCACCAGCGGCAGGACGAGCCAGTCGTAGAACGAGGTGTGGTTGGAGGCCAGGATCGCCGGTCCGGACGCCGGGACGTGGTGCAGGCCCTCGACCTTGGGCCGCAGCACGAGCACCAGCGGGATCGTCAGCACCAGCTTGGTGACCCAGTACAGGTAGCCGTTGCGCTGGACGGGCGCCTCTGCAGGGGCGGTCACGCGGCCGCCCATCGCCACGGAGTGCCGCTGCGGCGCACCGAGCCCCGGGACTCCAGCAGCAGCAGGTGCGCGAGCGTCTCCGCCACCGCGGCCCGCCGCATGAAGCCCGACACCTGGTCCCACGGCCGCGACCAGCTCAGCGCGGCCGTCAGCTCCCACGTCGTACGGCCCAGCGCGGCCGCCCGGACCTCGTCCAGCCGGTGCTCGTGGTGGCCGAGCAGCTGCTCGACGCGGGCCGCGATGCCGGCGAAGCGGTACTCGTGCGCGGGCAGCACCTCGTCGACGTGGGGGTCGAGCGCGCCTACCCGGGCCAGGGACTCGACGAACTCCGCCAGCGGGTTGCCGGCGGACTGCGCGTGCACACCGACGTTCGGGGTGATGCGCGGCAGCACGTGGTCACCGGACAGCAGCACGCGCCGGCCGGGGTCGTGGAAGCACAGGTGGCCGGGGGAGTGGCCGGGGGTGTGCACCGCCCGCAGGTCCCAGCCGGGCAGCGGCAGCCGGTCGCCGTCCTCGATCATCCGGTCGGGCAGCACCTGCCGGACGTAGTCGATGAGCGGCAGCGAGGCGTCGGCGAGCACGCCCAGCTCCTGCTCCGGGACCGCGCAGGTGCGCAGCAGGTCGTGCATCTCGCGCAGCAGGTCCGGGACGCCCGCGCCGTAGCGGGCCGGCAGCAGGGCGGCGTCGTCCGGGTGCAGGCCGACCCACGCGCCCGACGCCTCCCGGACCTTGCCCGCCAGGCCGTAGTGGTCCGGGTGGATGTGCGTCACGAGCACCGCGCGCACGTCGGAGACGCTGCCGCCTGCGGCCGCCAGTCCTTCGGTGAGGGCCGTCCACGCCTCCTCGGTGTCCCAGCCGGCGTCGACCAGCGCCACGCCGTCGTCGAGCTCGAGGACGTAGACGAGCACGTACCGCAGCGGGTTGTTCGGGATCGGCACCGGGATCGACCACAGGCCGTCCTGCACCTTCTCGACCGGCGGCAGGACGCGGTCGGCCCACGCCTGCTGCTGCAGCAGGCCGGTCACCCGGAAGGGCTGGGTCACAGGCCCATGCGCTTGCTGATGATCTCGTTCATGATCTCGTTGGTGCCGCCGCCGATGCCCAGGATGCGGGCGTCCCGGTAGTGCCGCTCGACCTCGGACTCGCGCATGTAGCCCATGCCGCCGAAGATCTGCACCGCCTCGTTCGTGACGTGGTCGCAGGCGTAGACGGCGGTGTTCTTGGCCATCGACACCTCCGTCACGACGTCCTCGCCGGCCAGGTAGCGGACCATGACGGCCCGCGTGTACGTGCGGGCGACGTCGACCTGGCGCGCCATCTCGGCCAGCTTGTGCCGGATGACCTGGCGGGACGCCAGCGGCCGGCCGAAGGTCTCCCGGTCCCGGGCCCACGCCGTCGCGAGGTCCAGGCACCGGGCGGCAGTGGCGTACGCCTGCACCGCCAGGCCCAGGCGCTCGCTCTGGAAGTTCTGCATGATCTGCAGGAACCCGGTGTTCTCCGCGCCGACCAGGTTCGCGGCGGGCACGCGGACGTCGTGGAAGGACAGCTCGGCGGTGTCGCTGCACCGCCAGCCCATCTTGTCCAGCCTGCGCGACACCTCGAAGCCGGGCGTGCCCTTGTCGATGACCAGCAGCGAGACGCCGCCGTAGCCGGCGTCCCCGGTGCGGACGGCAGTCGTCACGAAGTCGGCCCGCACCCCGCTGGTGATGTAGGTCTTGGCGCCGTTGACGACGTAGCTGGCGCCGTCGCGCACGGCGCGGGTGCGCAGGTTGGCGACGTCGGAGCCCGCACCCGGCTCGGTCACGCCCAGCGAGCCGATCAGCTCGCCTGCCAGGGTGGGTCGTACGTAGCGGTCGACGAGCTCGGCCGAGCCGTTCGTGGCGATGTGCGGCACGGCGATGCCGTGGGTGAAAAGCGACGCGCACACCCCGGTCGACCCGCCGCCGAGCAGGATCTCCTCGGTGACGATGGCCGAGTCGAGCGCGTCGCCACCGCTGCCCCCGACCTCCTCCGGGAAGCCGACGCCGAGCAGGCCGACCTCCGCGGCCCGCCGGTGCAGCTCCCGCGGCAGCTCGCCCTCCTGCTCCCATGCGGGCATCGACGGGGCGATCTCCTTCGCGACGAAGTCGCGGGCCAGCTGCCGCAGTGCCTGCCGCTCCGGCGTCGTCCACGGGTCGGCGGTGAGGGCCTCCACGGGGATCAACCGCTGACGGGCGCGGACGCCGGCTCGGCGGCGCGGTCGGGGGCCTGCTGGGCGAGCCGGTCGCGCAGCTCGCGCTTGAGCACCTTCCCGGCGGCGGACACCGGGATGCTGTCGACGAACTCCATGCGGCGCACCCGCTTGTAGGGGGTCACGCGCTCGCCGACGTGCGCCATGAGCTCCTCGGCGGTGGCCTGCGCACCGGGCGCCAGCACCACGAAGGCGACGGGCAGCTCGCCGACGGCCGGGTCGGGCTGGCCGACCACGGCGCAGCTGGACACCGCCGGATGGGCGAACAGGATCTCCTCGAGCTCGCGCGGGTACACGTTGTAGCCCTTGTAGAGCAGCATGTCCTTCTTGCGGTCGACGATCGACAGGTAGCCGTCCTGGTCCAGGACGCCGACGTCGCCCGTGCGCAGCCAGCCGTCGACGAGCACCTCCGCGGTGGCGTCGGGCCGGCCGTGGTAGCCGCGCATCACCTGCGGGCCGCGCAGGCACACCTCGCCCGGCTCCCCGGCGGGCAGCTCGCGCAGCGCGGCCTCGTCGGGCGCCACGACCATCACCTCGGTGTCGGGGACGGGCAGGCCGACGCTGCCGACCTTGCGGACCTGGGAGCGACCGGACGGGTTGCTGACCGCGCCCATCGTCACCTCGGTCAGCCCGTAGCCCTCACCGACGACGGCGTCCGGGAACACCTGCGCCAGCTGCTCGATGAGCTCGACGGCCAGCGGCGCCGCCCCGGACGCGAGCGAGCGGACGCTGTCCAGGTCGCGCCCGCGCAACCCCGGGACCTGCAGCAGGGCGTGGAAGACGGGCGGGGCGCCGCCGATGGTCGTGACGCGGTAGCGCTCGGCGTCGGCGACGTACGCGACCGGGTCGAACCGCTGGTGGATCACCGTCGTGGAGCCGGTCAGCACGGGGAGGTTCAGGTACCCGACCGTGCCCATCGCGTGGAACCACGGGGTCAGGTTGACGGCGATGCCGGTGCCCAGGCGCACCGGGAAGTCGTCGGCCAGCTCCTCGAGCTGGCGCAGCGTGAGGTCGCCCTCGTCGTCCAGCGCCGGGACCGAGCCGGTGCCCCAGCAGGCGAACTGCAGGGTGTTGACCACGACGTTGCGGTGCGGCAGCTCGACGCCCTTCGAGCGCCCGGTGGTTCCGCCGGTGTAGGCCAGGTGGGCCAGGCGCTCGGCGGGGCCGACCTCGACCCGCGGGTCGTCGGCGGACGCCTGGGAGGTGGCCGCGAGCAGGTCCTCCCACCCGCCCGGCAGGCCCGACAGGTCGACCCGCGCGGCGGCGTCGGCCTCCTGCGCGGCGTCGGTCACCAGCACGGTCCGGACCGCGGTGCGCTCGAGCACGGAGGCGAGCAGCGGCGCCACCGGGCCGTAGGTGACGACGGCGGCCGCCGAGCAGTCGGCGAGCTGGTGCGCCAGGTCGTCCGGCGGGAGCAGCGGGTTGGTGGGCGAGAAGGTCGCGCCGGCCATCAGCACCCCGTAGTAGACCGCCGGGTACTGCAGGCAGTTGGGCAGGTGCACAGCCACCACGTCGCCAGGAGCGATCCCCCGTGCGGCGAGCGCGTTGGCGGTGCGGCAGGCGTCGGCCAGCACCTCGGCGAAGGTCAGGCTGCGCCCGCCCTGGACGAAGGCCGTCCGCTCGCCGTAGCGCCGGGCCGCGGCACGCAGGACGGACGGCACAGGAACAGCCGGGTAGTCCAGCGAGCGTGGGATGCCTGCGGGCCAGGCGGTGGACGTTGCGGACGACGACGGCATGACGGCTCCGGTGGTGAGGCAGGTCGCGACCCAACCACGGCCGCCGCCCGACGCGCAACGAACATGCCGTCTTGACTGTTTGTACGGCACGGGGCAGGCTGCGCGGACGTCCCGGCCCCCGCTGGGCAGCCCGCCATGTCCATCTGTTCGAGGGGATCCCGTGCGCAAGACGCTCTACGAGCCCGAGCACGAGGCCTTCCGCGCCTCCGTGCGCTCCTTCGTCGAGAAGGAGGTGGTGCCGCACCACGCCGAGTGGGAGAAGGCAGGCCTGGTCGACCGCTCGCTGTGGACGGAGGCCGGCAAGCAGGGCTTCCTCGGCATGGACGTCCCCGAGCAGTACGGCGGCGGCGGGGTCAAGGACTTCCGCTACAACGCGGTCCTGGACGAGGAGATCGTCCGCGTCGGTGCCAGCGGCGTCGGCTGGGGCCTGCACAACGACGTCGTCGCGCCGTACCTGCTGGAGTTGGCCACCGAGGAGCAGAAGTCCCGCTGGCTGCCCGGCTTCTGCAGCGGCGAGATCATCACGGCCATCGCGATGACCGAGCCCGCTGCCGGCTCGGACCTGCAGGGCATCCGCACCACCGCGCGGCGCGACGGCGACGACTGGGTCCTGAACGGATCCAAGACGTTCATCACCAACGGCATCCACGCCGACCTCGTGATCGTCGTCGCGCGGACCAACCCCGACGCCAAGGCCAGCGCCGGCACCACGCTGCTGGTCGTCGAGCGCGGCATGAAGGGCTTCGAGCGCGGCCGCAACCTGGAGAAGGTCGGCCTCAAGGCGCAGGACACCGCCGAGCTGTTCTTCGACGACGTCCGCGTCCCGGCGCAGAACGTCCTCGGCCAGGTCGACGCCGGCTTCCTGCACCTGATGCAGATGCTGCCGCAGGAGCGGCTGTCCATCGCCGTCGTCGCGGTGGCCGCGAGCCGGTTCGTCTTCGACACCACGCTGGAGTACTGCCAGAGCCGGCAGGCCTTCGGCCGCCCGATCGGCGCGTTCCAGCACAACCGGTTCGTGCTGGCCGAGATGGCCACCGAGATCGAGATCGCCGAGACCTACCTGGAGAAGGCGGTCCTCGAGCACAACGAGGGCCGCTTCACCGTGCAGGACGCCGCCATGAGCAAGTGGTGGACCACCGAGCTGCAGAAGCGAGTCGTCGACTCGTGCGTGCAGCTGCACGGCGGGTACGGCTACATGCTCGAGTACCCGGTCGCGAAGGCGTACCTCGACTCGCGCATCCAGACCATCTACGGCGGGACGACCGAGATCATGAAGGAGATCATCGGTCGCTCCCTCGGCGTCTGAGGGGACGACATGGGCGAGGCGTTCCTGTACGACGCGATCCGCACCCCGCGCGGCAAGGGCAAGCGCCGCGGTGGCCTGCACTCGGTCAAGCCGGTGTCCCTGGTCGTCGGCCTGGTCGACGAGCTGCGCCGCCGGCACCCCGACCTCGACCCAGCCGGCGTCGACGACGTCGTGCTGGGGGTCGTGTCGCCGGTGGGGGAGCAGGGAGCCGACATCGCCAAGACGGCCGCCCTGGCGGCGGGCCTGCCCGACACGGTCGCCGGCGTGCAGCTCAACCGCTTCTGCGCCAGCGGCCTGGAGGCCGTGAACGTCGCCGCGCAGAAGGTGCGCAGCGGCTGGGAGGACCTCGTCCTGGCCGGCGGGGTCGAGTCCATGTCGCACGTCCCGATGGGCAGCGACGGCGGCGCCTGGGCGATGGACCCCGAGACGGCGTACGGCACCGGCTTCGTGCCGCAGGGCATCGGCGCCGACCTGATCGCCACGCTGGAGGGCTGGACGCGGGAGGACGTCGACGCCTACGCCGCCGAGTCGCAATCCCGTGCGGCCAAGGCCTGGGCCAACGGCTACTTCGAGCGGTCGGTCGTCCCCGTCGTCGACCGCAACGGCACGGTGGTCCTCGACACCGACGAGCTGGTGCGCCCGAGCACCACCGTCGAGTCGCTGGGCGCACTCCAGCCGGCCTTCGCCGGCATCGGCGACCTGGGCGGCTTCGACGCCGTGGCGCTGCAGAAGTACCACTGGGTCGAGCGCATCGACCACGTGCACACCGCCGGCAACTCCTCCGGCATCGTCGACGGCGCCGCGCTGGTCGTCGTCGGCTCCGAGGAGGCCGGCCGCCGGCACGGGCTGGCCCCCCGCGCGCGCGTGGTGGCGACCGCGCTGTCCGGCGCCGACCCGACGATCATGCTGACCGGGCCGGCGCCGGCGGCGCGCAAGGCGCTGGACAAGGCCGAGCTGACCGTCGACGACATCGACCTGGTCGAGCTCAACGAGGCGTTCGCCGCGGTCGTGATGCGCTTCATGAAGGACACCGGCTTCGCGCACGAGCAGGTGAACGTCAACGGCGGGGCCATCGCGATGGGGCACCCGCTGGGAGCCACCGGGGCGATGGTCCTGGGCACCCTGGTCGACGAGCTCGAGCGGCGCGACCTGCGCTACGGGTTGGCGTCGCTGTGCGTGGGTGGCGGCATGGGCATCGCGACGATCGTGGAGCGGGTGTGACGACGACCAGCACGAGCACCGGCACGGTCCGGTACGAGCGCGACGACGCGGGTGTCGTCACGCTCGTGCTGGACGACCCGGCAGCCCGGGCCAACACCATGAGCGAGGCGTTCGTGCGCTCGTTCGGCGAGGCGCTGGACCGCCTCGAGGCCGAGCGCGCCGACGGCACGCTGCGCGGCGTGGTCGTCACCAGCGCGAAGAAGACCTTCTTCGCCGGCGGCAACCTCGACGAGCTGCTCGCGGCCGAGGACCGGCAGCAGATGCTCGCCGATACCACGCACATCAAGAGCTTGCTGCGCCGTCTCGAGACCCTCGGCGTGCCGGTCGTCGCAGCGATCGCCGGCAGCGCCCTCGGCGGCGGCATGGAGCTCACCCTCGCCTGCCACCACCGCGTCGTGCTCGACGACCCCTCGGTGCGCCTGGGCTTCCCCGAGGCGACGCTCGGGCTGCTGCCCGGCGCCGGCGGCGTCGTGCGCACGGTGCGGATGCTGGGCCTCGCGACCGCGCTGACCGAGCTGCTGCTCCAGGGCCAGCAGGTGCGGCCGGACCAGGCGCTGCGCCTCGGGCTCGTCGACGAGATCGCCACCGACCGGGAGGACCTGCTGGTCAAGGCGCGCGCCTTCGTCGACGCCCACCCGGAGTCGGTCCAGCGCTTCGACGCGAAGGGCTGGAAGGTGCCGGGTGGCACGCCGTCCTCGCCGTCGCTGGCGGCGGTCCTGCCCAGCTTCCCGGCCAACCTCGTCAAGCAGCTCAAGGGCGCGCACTACCCGGCCCAGCACCACATCCTGTGCGCGGCGGTGGAGAGCCTGAACGTCGACCTCGACACGGCGTTCACCATCGAGGGGCGCTACTTCGTCGACCTCGTCGTGGGGCAGACGGCCAGGAACATGGTCCAGGCGTTCTGGTTCGACCTCAACGCCGTCAACGGCGGCAGGTCCCGTCCGGCCGACGTGCCGGCGTTGCAGGCCACCCGGGTCGGCGTGCTCGGTGCCGGGATGATGGGCGCGGGCATCGCCTACGCCTTCGCCAAGGCCGGCGTCGACGTCGTCCTCAAGGATGTCAGCGCCGAGGGTGCCGAGAAGGGCAAGGACGTCTCCCGCCAGCTCGTGGGCAAGGCCGTCGCGAAGGGCCGGCTGTCGCAGGAGCAGGCCGACGCGCTGCTCGCCCGCATCACGCCGACCGGCGAGGCGGCCGACCTGGCGGGCTGCGACCTCGTGGTCGAGGCCGTGTTCGAGGACGTCGCGCTCAAGCACCGCGTCCTCGCCGAGGCCGAGGGGGCCGCTGCCGGCGACGCCCTGCTGGCCAGCAACACCTCCACGCTGCCGATCACCGACCTCGCCCGCGGCGTGCAGCGCTCGTCCGACGTCGTCGGCATGCACTTCTTCTCGCCGGTCGACAGGATGCCGCTGGTCGAGCTCATCGTCGGGGAGCGGACCTCGCCCGAGGCGCTGGCGCGCGCCTACGACGCCGTGCGACAGATCGGCAAGACGCCGATCGTCGTCAACGACAGCCGCGGCTTCTTCACCTCGCGCGTGTTCGGGACCCTGGTGCTCGAGGGCGCGGCGCTGCTGGCCGAGGGGCTGCCTCCGATGTCGGTGGAGCGCGCCGCGCTGCAGGCCGGCTTCCCGGCCGGCCCGCTCACCCTGCTCGACGAGGTCACCCTCAGCCTGCCCCTGAAGATCGAGGAGCAGGCCCGTGCGGACGCGCAGGCGGCGGGGGCGGACCTGCCGCCGGAGCACCCGGGCCTCGGTGTCGTGCGCCGGCTCGTGGAGCGCGGCCGTACCGGCAAGGCGGCCGGGCAGGGCTTCTTCGACTGGGAGCCCGACAAGCGGGTCTGGCCGGGGCTCGCCGACGAGTTCGGGCTGCGGCCCGACGCGGTGCCGCTGCGCGACGCGCAGGAGCGGATGCTGTTCGCGATGGCGGTCGAGACGGCGCGCTGCGTCGAGCAGGGCGTGCTCGCCTCGGTCGCCGACGCCAACATCGGCTCCGTTCTGGGCATCGGCTTCCCGCCGCTGTACGGCGGCGTGCTGCAGTACGTCGACCAGTACGACGGCGGAGTGGCCGGGTTCGTGCGGCGCGCGGACGAGCTGGCCGACGCCTACGGCGAGCGGTTCCGGCCGCCCGCGCTGCTGCGCGACGCGGCCGGCAGCGGGACGCTCCGGGCGGCCCTGGCCGGCTGACCGCGCCGCGCGCGCGGCGTGACCAACGGCACGCGGGTTCGCGGTGCGGCGCGAGGGCCCCGGGCACACCATCGGGCGGATCCCTGCCGTCTCGACACCCCGAGGACCGCGCCATGAACCCGCGCCGCCCGTCCCTGCTCGCGCTGCTCGTGCTCATGTGCACGGCTCTCGCGCTCGTCATCGGCGCGAACAGCTCCCTGTCGGTCGCCCTGCCCGACGTCGCCGCCGACCTGGGTGCCAGCCAGACCGAGCTGTCGTACGTCGTCAACGCCTACGCCCTGGTGTTCGCAGCGCTGCTCCTGCCCGTCGGGCTGGCGGCCGACCGGTACGGCCGGCGCCCGTTCCTCGTCGCCGGCCTGCTGCTGTTCGGCGGCGCCAGCCTGGCCAGCGCCTTCGCCCCCGACCCGACCACGCTCATCCTGCTCCGCGGCCTGGCCGGCGTCGGTGCCGCGGCGGTGATGCCGGCGACGCTCTCGGTCCTCGTCGACGCCTACCCGCCCGAGCGGCGGGCCTTCGCCGTCTCCATCTGGGCCGGCGTGTCCGGCGCCGGGGCGATGCTCGGCGTGCTGCTGTCCGGTCTGCTGCTCGAGCTGTTCTGGTGGGGCAGCGTGCAGCTCGCCTACGGGGTCGCGGCGGTCGCCGTCGCCGCCGCGGCCGCCCGTGTCGTGGCGCCCAGCCGCAACCCCGCCCTGGCCGTGGACCTGCGCGGCGGCCTGCTGGCCCTCGTCGGCCTGTCCGGGCTGGTGCTGGGGCTGCTGGAGGGACCGGAGCGCGGCTGGACGGCGCCGGTGACCCTGGCCGCCCTGGCGCTCGGCGCTTCCGGGCTGGCCGCCTTCGTCGGGCACGAGCTCGAGACCGCCCAGCCGATGCTCGACGTCCGGCTGTTCCGCAGCCGCGGGCTGTCCGCCGGCAGCGCCCTGGTGTTCCTGCAGTTCTTCGCCGCGTTCGGCTTCTTCTTCCTCGCCCCGCAGTTCCTGCAGTTCGTCCAGGGTCACGACGCCCTCGGGGCGGCCCTGCGCCTGCTGCCGCTGGTCGGCGGCATCGCCCCTGCCAGCATCCTGGGCCCCCGCCTGCTCGAGCGGTTCGGCAGCCGGGTGCTGGGCAGCGCCGGCATGGCGGTCATGGCCGGGGCCTTCGTGCTGCTGGCGGTCGTCGGCGACGGCCCGTTCTGGCAGTTCGCCGCAGCGCTCGCGCTGCTCGGCCTCGGCTTCGGGACGGCCATCACCCCCGGGACGCAGCTCATCATCGACGGGCTGCCGGCCGACCGGCGGACGCTGTCGGCCGCGGTCAACGACGTGACCCGCGAGGTCGGCGGCGCCCTCGGCGGCGCGGTGGCGGCCAGCGTGCTCGTCGCGGTGTACGGGCGCGACCTGGTCACGACCGGACTGCCGCCGGAGGCCGCGGAGCAGGCGGAGGAGGGGGTCGCCGCGGCGGTCGGCATCGCCGCCCAGCTCGGTCCGCAGGGCGCTGCCCTGGCCGCCAGCGCCCGCGAGGCGTTCACCGCCGGCTACCAGACGGCGGTGCTGGCGGCGGCGGCTGCACTGGCCCTGGGGGCTGTGGTGGCCGCCGTCGTCGCGCCCGGCCGGCGGGACGAGGCCGCGGCGCGGGAGCTGGCCGAGCCGTACCCCGACGAGCCGCGCCGCGTGGCGGCCGAGTCCGCCCCCGCCCTCGGCTGACCGGCTCGGTCGGGACGCGCGCCGTGCGGCGCGCGTCCCGACCGGCGCCGTCAGACCCGGCTGGCCTCCGGCCGGGGCGCGTCCTCCTCGACACGCAGCGTGCTGCCCTCGACGTCGACGTCGGGCACCACCCGGTCCAGCCACCGCGGCAGCCACCAGGCCCGCTCGCGGAGCAGCGCGAGGACCGCCGGCACCAGCGTCATCCGCACCACGAACGCGTCGACGGCGATGCCGAAGGCGAACGCGAAGCCCAGCGACCGGGTGATGGGGTCGGGCGCCAGCATGAACGCGGCGAAGACGCTGATCATGATCAGGGCCGCTGCCGTGACCACGCGGGCACCGTGCCGGAAGCCCAGGATGATCGCGTCGTGCGCCGCCTCGCCGTGCACGTGCTCCTCGCGGATGCGGGTCACGAGGAACACCTCGTAGTCCATGGCCAGACCGAAGATGATGCCGATCATGAAGATCGGCAGGATCGTCAGGATCGGCGCCGGCTGGTCGACGCCGAAGACGTCCGACAGCCAGCCCCACTGGAAGATGGCGACGACCGCGCCGAAGGTCGCCAGGACGGTGAGCAGGAAGCCCAGCACGGCCTTCAGCGGCACCAGGACCGACCGGAACACGATGGTCAGCAGGACCATGGCCAGGCCGACCACGACCAGCAGGTAGATGGGCAGTGCCTCGCCGAGGCGCTCGTCGACGTCGACGGTGAGCGCCGTGGCGCCCGTCACCGCCAGCTGTGTGCCGGTCTGCTCCTCCAGGGCGCCGGACCGGGCACGGAGACCGTCGACGAGCTGCTGGGTGGCGGTGTCGGACGGGCCGCTGGCCGGGATGACGGTGATGAGGTTCGTGTCGCCGGCGGCGTTCGGCATCGGCGGCGTGACCGCCACGACGCCCTCCGTCCCCTGGAGCTCGGCGGTGATCGTCTGCAGGGCCGCGGCTGGGTCGGCCGCCCCCTGCGTGTCCGCCACGACCACCAGCGGTCCGTTCGCGCCCGGGCCGAAGCTCTGCGTGATGAGGTCGTACGCCTTGCGCTGCGTCATCTCCTCGGACAGCTGCCCCTCGTCCGGGAGGGCCGTCTCGAGCGACGCAGTCGGGATGGCGACGACTCCAAGGGCGGCCACCGCGGCGAGCAGGACCGGCACCTTGCGGCGGACGACGAACCGGGCCCACCGCTCACCGGCCGGCGGCTTCTGCCCCGGCGCGAGGTCGCCCTCGACGTCGGCCGCCGCCCGGCCCCTGCGGCCGAGCACCTTCGCCCCGGCGAACCCGAGCACCGCCGGCAGGACGGTCAGGGCCACCAGCACCGCCACGGCCACGGTGCCGGCCGCCGCGAGACCCATGATGGTCAGGAACGGGATGTTGACGGTGAACAGCCCGACCAGGGCGATGACGACCGTCAGGCCGGCGAACACCACGGCGCTGCCGGCGGTCGCGACCGCGCGCCCCGCGGCCTCCTCGCCGTCCCGGCCGGTGATGAGCTCGTGCCGGTAGCGCGAGGTGACGAACAGCGCGTAGTCGATGCCCACGGCCAGGCCCAGCATCAGGGCGAGGACGGGCGCGGTCTCGCTCAGCTCGAGGAAGCCGGTCAGCGCGGTGATGCCCGCGACCCCGATCCCGACGGCGAGGAAGGCCACGAGCAGAGGCAGGCCGGCAGCCACGACCGAGCCGAACGTCCCGAGCAGCACGAGCGCGGCAACGGCCACGCCGATGAGCTCGGCGGCGCCGGCCGGCGGCTCGGACTCAATGGCGGCGGTCCCGGAGAACTCGACCTGCAGTCCGGCGTCCCGCCCGACCTCCGCCGTCTCGAAGAGCGCCTCGCGGTCCTCAGGAGTGACCTCGAGCGGCTCGAGGTCGTAGGTCGCGGTGGCGCGCGCGACCCGTCCGTCCGGGCTCACCGCCTGGGTGGCGAACGGGTCGGTCACGTTGATGACCCCCTCGAGCCCGCGGACCTCGTCGAGGACCTGCGCGACGGCATCGCGGAACTGCGGGTCGTCGACGCGCTCACCCGGCGGTGCGGCGAGCACGACGTTGGCCGAGCCCAGCTCGAGCCCCGCCTCGGGGAAGCGCTCCTCGAGCAGGTCGAGCGCCTCCTGCGACTCGGTGCCGGGGATGGAGAACTCGTTGGAGAACTGCCCGGACAGGGTGCTGGCCGCTGCGCCGAGCGCGACGAGCACTGCCAGCCACACGGCCAGCACGAGCCGGCGCCGGCGGAAGGTGAACCGGCCGAGCCGGTACAGGACAGAGGCCATCGAGGAGCTCCAGGGTCGGGGGTGGGGCGGTTCAGGACCGGACCGGCGACGCAGCCGACCGGTCGGCGAGCGGGACGAAGGCGGGAGCGAGCACGTCGAAGCACTCGCCGAGGACCTGCTCGAAGTCGCTGTCCGCGGCTGCGAGCCAGACCTCCACCGCGGCACGGAGGGCGGCGATCACCGCGTTGGCGAGCAGGTGGGGCAGCGCGCGCTCTCCTGTCCCGACCCGCCGGCGCAGCTCGTGCACCAGCTGCCGCTCGAGGGGGTCGAACGTCGATAGGACGTGCGCGAGCACCTCGGGGCTGCTACGCAGCAGCTGCTGCTTGAGCAGCTCTTCCTCACGGGGCTGGGCGCTCGCGCCGAACGCCTCGAGGGCCGCGGCACGCAGCAGCGGCCAGACCGGCGCGGACTCGGCAGCCGCCGTGACGAGCTCGACGAAGTGCCGGCCGCGCTCGAGGTCGTCGGCGACGAAGGCCTGCTCGCGGGAGGAGAAGTAGTTGAAGTACGTGCGGGGGGAGACGTCGGCGGCCGCGGCGATGTCGGCGACCGTGACCTGCTCGACGCCTCGCTCGACGGCCAGGCGCAGGGCGGCCCGCTGCAGCAGCGCGCGCGTGCGCTCCTTCTTGCGCTCGCGCAACCCGCCTGCCACGACGCCAGGGTGCCAGCGGTCTGCGTGCGCTGCAAATCTGCGCGGCGTGCAACAGGTCACGGCCGGGCCGGAGACGCACACGCCGGGGGAGACCACGCAGCCGCGTGGTCTCCCCCGGCGTGGGTCCTCCTCGCTACGGGAGCGGGAGGTGCCTGCCCTGCACGTCGGACACCTGCGCCGTGGCCGTGCCGCCGGCCACCCCTGCCGTGTCGTAGAACGTCAGCTCCAGCGTGGCGGTGGTCGCGACCCCGAGCCAGTTGACGACGAGCACGCGGTACTCGCCCGGCTCCAGCCGGCCGGCGGCGAGCGTCTCGCCGGTCGTGCTGCCCGAGGCCCCCTCGGCCAGATCCTCGCTCCAGCCGCCGTCGTCGTTTCTGCGCTGCAGGTACAGGTCGAGGTCGGCCGGCGTGTCCGGGGTCGCGAGGACCTCCAGCTCGGCGTTGTCGAAGCCCTCCTGCGCCGTGAACTCGTACCCGGCCGCCGTGACGCCCTCGACGCGCTCGCCGACGGCGCCGACCGGGACGAGCACGCTGCCGCTCTCACCGGGCTGGGCCACGCCCGCCGGCGCCGGCGCCGGCGCGTCGCCGTCGCCGTCGGAGGCCTCGCGGAGCGGGACGTCGTCGTGCAGGACGGCGTCCGGCGCGGTTGGCAGCGCGTACCGGCTGGCGTCGGGGCCGGTGAACACGGTGATCTGCGGGTCACTGGCGAAGCTGGCGTGGTGCTGCGTCCGGGTCGAGATCTCCAGCACGAGCGACTGCCCCGCCTGGACCCAGTGCGCGGCCGTGAAGCACTGCATCGGCAGGTCCATCGCCTCGCCGGGCACGACCGGCGCGATCGTCGCCACGCCGTACCGCAGCATCGGCTGAATGGCGCAGACGTTGGCCAGCTCGCGGTCCTCGCCGTCGACCCGGTAGAGCGACGCCGTCAGGTGGTTGACCTGCGCCACCGACTGCGAGGCGCGCAGCACCAGTTCCGGCAGGCCCAGGAAGACGGTGTCCTTCGCGAACGGCTCGGAGGTGAAGACCGCCTTGCCGTTGTTCACACCCAGCAGCAGGGCGTTGACGCCGCCGTCGAAGGACGTGCTGGCGGACTCGGTCGGCGGGGTGAGCCGCAGGCTGCCGTCCGTGGCGTCCGGGTAGAGCGTGAGCCGCGACGTCGGGCGCGACCACGCGTCGTCGGTGACGACCTTGGTGCCCCAGGTCGCCGGGTCGCTGACGGCGGTGACGTCGACCGGGCGCTCGCCGTTGAGGAACGCCTCGACGGCCGGGCCGGTGGAGACGTCCATGTCCTTGAGGTGCTTGTCGAACCAGGCGTGGATCGCGTACTGCATCTGGTCGAAGCGGCAGGTCGGGTGCAGGGCGCGTGCGCCGGACTCGTCGCCGCAGCGGCCGTTGGTCGAGCCGTGGTCCCACTGGCCGACCCAGACCTTGTCCTGCGCGCGATCGAAGCGACCGCCGAAGAACCACTCGGCGGCCGGGATCCGCGCGGCGTTGTCGTTCGCGCCGTGGATCATGAAGATGGGGATGTCGGCTTCCTGCGCGCCCCGGGAGGAGTCCCGCTTGGCGTGCCAGGCCTCGTACTGCCCGGTGACCTGGCCGGTGCCGGCGAAGATCGCGGAGTTCGGGAGGCCGCAGCCGGTCTGCGGGTTGGGCCCGTTCTCGTCGAAGTTGTCGCCGTTGGGCCCGCCGAGGACCGGCATCGGCGGCAGGAAGCCCGGCAGGTCACGGGACAGCGCCAGACCCTCGTAGGCGACCATCGGCCCGATGTACTGCAGCAACCACGGCACGCCCTTGTTGAACTGGTGGTCGTACATGGACGCCAGGCCGGCGCTCGGCACGATGGTGGCCAGGCCGCGGGGGTTCTGCGCCGCGGCGGCGCTGGGCGTGGACCCCACGTAGGAGTGGCCGGTCATGCCGACCTTGCCGGTGGACCACTCGGCGTCGGCCAGGTGCTCGACGACGGTCTTGAGGTCCTTCTGGTCGTGGGGACCCAGGTGGTCCAGGCAGCCCGTGGAACGCCCGGTGCCGCGCAGGTCCATCATCGCAACGGCGTAGCCGCGCTGCGCGAAGTAGCCGGTCAGCCCCTCCTTGTTGCCCTCGGCGTCCGTCGGGTCCGGGAACATGCGCGTGCCCTGCCGGTCGGCGACGGTGCCGTGGTACGGGCTCGCCTCGAGGATGACCGGGAAGTCCTCGCCGTAGGTCTCGGGGTCGGGTCGCGTCACCTCCATGTACAGCTGCTCGCCGTCGTGCGCCGGGATGGTGAACACCTCGGTGATCAGATCGGTGTACGTCGGCTGGCTGAGCGCCGGCGCCTGGGAGATGTAGTCGAAGGGAGGGGTCGCCACCTGGCGCTTGGCCACGCCTGACGCGACGTCGGGCAGGGACGGTCCGGCCAGCGCCGGGATGGCGGCGGCTGCCAGCGTCAGCGCGGTGAGCGGCACCAGCAGTCGGACGGGTGTACGCATGCAGAGCTCCAGCAGTCGCAGGGGCGGTCCCCAGCATGTCCGCCGCGCGGAGCCGTTCTCCTGCCGAGCGTCGTCACCGTGACCCGCGGCACCCTGTGCTCGGTCCCTCGCCCGGCGGCCCGGGCAGGTGCCGGCAGGGGGACCCCTCGCCGGGCGCCGTCCTCCGGCAGGAGTCGGCCCCGTCGTCGCGAAGACCTCCTGCCTGGGCCGACCCGCCGGCCCCGCCCGAGTCTGCCCCGGAGCCGACGATGGACCCTCTTCGACGTCCCGCGCTGCGCGCGCTGCTGGCCGTGTCCGCCCTGGGCCTGACGGCCGCGGGCACCGGCGCGGTCGCCGCCGCCACGCCTGCACCGGACCCGGTCACGCCGGCTCGCACGGTGCCCCACGCGCTCGTCCAGGACCGGGACGTGGACGACCGCCTCGCGCAGCCCGAGGACCGCTACGCGGTCGCCGGTGGCTGCTACACCCTCGAGGCGCCCGGGCAGGGGTACGTCACCCGCGCCGGAGCTGATCTGGCGCTGAGCCCGGACGCGGCCGCCGCGGTGCCGCTGCACTTCCAGGCCACCCGCCTCGGCGAGTACCTGCTGGCCACCAACGAAGGCCGGGACACCGCGCACGAGGGGGCGTGGTGGGACGTGCGCAACTACGTCGCCGCCGGAGCGCTCGGCGGCGCCGCCATCGGCCTCTCCCAGGCGCCCAGCGAGGACGCCGAGTGGCGCCTGGTGGCCGCCGCGGAGGACCCGGACGCCAGGACCAAGGGCAACGGCACCCAGAGGTACGTCCTGTCGGTCCCCTCGCGAGACCAGGCGCTGGCCGCGCAGGGGGGCGACGTGGTCCTCGTCGACGGCGCCGCCGGTACCCCGCTGGTGGTGCGACACGTGCCGGACGACGACCCGTCCGACACCGACCGCAACGGCACGGCCTGCGCCACCTGGCCGGAGATCGAGACCGGTGCGTCCGGCAAGCCGCAGCCGGTCAAGGGCAGCCCGGCCCAGCGTGTGCAGGGCTTCTTCGAGGCGCACGTGCACGGCATGGCCTTCGAGTTCCTCGGCGGCGAACTGCGCTGCGGCCGGCCGTGGCACGAGTACGGCGTGGAGCACGCGCTCGGCAACTGCTTCGCGGAGAAGAACCTGCTCAACGGCGTCCTCGAGGTGCCGCTGGGCGGCCAGGACCCTGCCTACGCGCTCGAGTACGACCCGCAGGGCTGGCCGACCTTCGCCAGCTGGCCGCGCAACCGGACGCTGACCCACGAGCAGTTCTACTGGCGCTGGCTCGAGCGCGCGCACGCCGGCGGCCTGCGTCTCATGACGAACCTGCTGGTGGAGAACACCGCCCTGTGTGCCGTCTACCCCGTCAAGCGCAACTCCTGCAACGAGATGGACGGCGTGCGCCTGCAGGCGCAGCGGCTGTTCGAGCTGCAGGACTACGTCGACGCCCAGAACGGCGGACCCGGCGAAGGCTGGTTCCGCATCGTCACCTCCCCGGCGCAGGCCCGCGAGACGATCAACGCCGGCCGGCTCGCCGTCGTGCTCGGCATCGAGAACTCCGAGCTGTTCGACTGCCGGGAGGTGCTCGACCAGCCGCAGTGCACCCCGGAGCAGATCGACGAGCGGCTGCAGGAGGTCGTCGACATGGGCGTGCGGCAGCTGCAGATCGTCAACAAGTTCGACAACGCCCTGACCGGCGTCACGGGTGACAACGGCGTCACCGGCATCATCGTCAACGCGGGCAACAAGCTGATCACGCAGCACTTCTGGGACATGCGCTCCTGCGAGGAGGACGGTCACAGCCACGAGCACGGGGTGCCGGGCGACGAGCACGACCGCACCCAGCCCAGCCCGCTGGAGCCGGCGCCGGAGGGCGTCGACGCCCTCGCCGGTCGCGTGCTCGACCAGTTCGGCGGCCTGACGAGCACCGCCCTGCCCGTCTACGGCCCGGGCCCGCACTGCAACGAGCGAGGGCTCACCCCGCTCGGTGAGCACGTGATCCGGGCGGCCATCGACAAGGGTCTCATCTTCGACCCCGACCACATGAGCGCCCGGGCGCAGCGGGAGGCCATGGACCTCATCGAGAAGCAGATCGTCCCGCAGGAGCGGGAGCAGGCCGCGGCCGAGGGGCGAGCGCCCGTGCAGCCGTCGGTGATCTCCAGCCACAGCTGGGCCAACGACGTGGTCTACCAGCGCATCTACAGGCTGGACGGCGTCGTCGCACCCCGCACCCAGGACGCCGGGGCGTTCGTCGACAGCTGGGCCCAGCACCGGGACTTCGCCGCCCGCAACGCCCCGGAGGGCTACGACTTCGGTCTGGGCTACGGCGCCGACACCAACGGTCTGGGCGGCCAGCCCGGCCCGCGTGCCGAGGCGGCGACCCGGGTCGACTACAGCAGGCCGTTCGCCGCGCCCATCGGTGGGGTGACCCTGAGCCAGCAGCGCAGCGGCCTGCGGACGTTCGACGTCAACACCGAGGGTGTCAGCCACTACGGCCTGTTCGCCGACTGGTTCCACGAGCTGACCCTGGCCGCCGACGAGCGGCAGCCCGCGCTCGGCGGCGGCGACGCGATCCTGGCGGACATGCTCGACGGGGCCGAGACGTACCTGCAGATGTGGGAGCGGCTGGTCTACGGCGGCAACGACTGCGTCAACGACCTGTCGACCTTCCAGCTGGAGGACCTGAACGCGCTGCTGGGGCTGAACGTGGAGGGCTTCCTGAAGGCCATCGGGTCGCCGGTCTCGCGAGAGGGCGACGCGTACGTCTACTGCGTGCAGGGCGAGGGCGGCGAGCCCGAGCAGGTCGAGGTGGTCTTCGGCGACGACGGCAGCGCCGAGGAGGTCCGCGACCGCGAGACCCTCACCGGCGCCGCGCCGAGCAGCGCCGCGCCGTCGGACGTGCAGGGGCGTGCGGCAGCCGACGGACCGGGCGCGGCGCCGGGAGCCCTGGCGCGCGGCGGCGTCGACGAGCCGCACCGGCACACCGGCGACGAGCCGGCAGGTCACCACGACACGGCCGGGCCGGGCCGGGCCCTCGCCAGCCCCGCCGGTGCGTCCTCGTTCGGCACGCCGGCAGGCGTCGCGATCGGCCTGCTGGCCGTCCTGGCCGCCGCGCTGCTGGCGGCCAACACCGTGGTCGGGCGTCGTCGGGAGCAGTCCCGCTCCTGATCAGTCGGGCCGCCCCGTCGACCGCCAGCGCAGCACTCCCGCGGTCGCCAGCAGTGCCAGGGCGGTCAGGCCGGACGCCGTCGCCGCACCGGTGGCGGGCAGGTTGCGGGCCCGTGCCCCCGCCAGGGCGGGCCGCCCGTCGTCCGGTGCACCGGGTCGGACCTCGGGGCCGCCCGCCGGCGGGCCGGCCGCGGGCGGTGCAGCGGGCCCGGCGGCCGGCGGTGCCGGCGACGAGCCGAACACGCCGTTGGTGAGCCGCACGACGTGGAACCCCGACTCCTGGCCGCTGATCCACAGCTCCGACCGCTCGGGCACGAACGCCACGGTCGACCCGGTGTGCAGGCAGGGCTTCGGTCCGGCGCCCGCGACCAGGCAGTCCTGCGCGGCCGGCGGGCTGAAGTACGCGACCTCACGCGGGGCGACCGGATCGGTGATGTCGAAGACGCGCACGCCCGAGCGGAGCATCGCGCAGGCGACGATACCGGGCTCGACCAGGCGCGGGACGCTGCAGAAGTGCCCGCTGTACGGACCGCCGATCAGCGCCGGCGTGTCGCCGGCGACGACCTCGGCGTTCTCGGGCTCGTGGACCTGCAGCCGCAGGTTGCTCACCACCCGTGGCGCCTGCTCGTCGCTGATGTCGATGATGCGCGACGCCCCGATCGTGCTGCCGGAGCTGAACTCGTCGCTCTCGATGACGTAGGGCCGGCCGCCGATGGTCACGGGGATGGTCGACTGCGGGATGCTGATCTCCGGCCAGCTCACGCGGCTGACGACCTCGAAGCCGGCGCCGGGCTCGCGGGCCTGGATCCCGCTGACGTCGTAGATGATCATCCCGGCGTCCGGGCCGCTCGTGACGGTGTCGTACAGCCGGTTGCCGTCCGCGCTGACCGACAGCCCGTGCGAGCTGACCTGCTCGACGGCGATCGGCACGGGCAGCCGGGGATCGCTGATGTCGACCGCGGTCAGCGTGCCGCCGCCGGTGCTGCCGACGTAGTAGGTGTTGCCGTCCGGCGACAAGCCGCCCTCGTGCCCGAGGATGCCGCCCAGGTTAAGCGAGCTGAGGAGTCGGGGGCTGCGGCAGTCCGTCGCGACGTCGTACACGTCGACGATGCCCGGCAGGGTCGCGAGGTTGCCGGTGACCGCGACGAGCAGGCCGCGGGCCTGGCTCAGGCTCATCGACTCGTGCGGCGTGGCCATCGCCGGCGAGCGCAGGAAGGCCGTCTCCACCGGGTTCCCGGGATCGCTGACGTCCATGACGTAGGTCCCGGCCCGCAGCGGGTCGGTGGCCAGGAACAGCGGCGCGCCGCCGGGCTCGCCGTTGTAGTAGGCGCAGTCCCCGTAGCGCTCGACCCGCCAGCCGGCGCTGCTGGGGAAGAAGCCCACCTCCTCGGCGTTACAGGTGTAGCCCTGCGCGGCGCGGCCGCTGGCGACGTCCTCCGGCGGGATCCGGCCCTGCAGCCCGGTCTCGGGTCGTGAGCCCGGGCCGCACACCGCGGTCGGGACCGCGCCGCTGCGTGGGCCTTCTTCCGCGCTCGCCGAGGCCAGCATGCCGGTCGCTGCGGCGACGAGCGCCAGGGCGGCGCTGACGAGCAGCAACGGGCTGCGGTCCGGCCAGGTGCGTGTCATGGGGACTCCCCGGTGTGCAGTGCCGTGCGCCAGCCGGACCGGCGCCTGATCAGGGCAGTCTGCCGTGCCCGGCTCCGGCAGTCCCTCGTCCCCCGTGCAGCGGTCGAGGCGGACCCAGCACTGCCGGCGGTGGGACGTGGTCCCGGCCGCCCGCCGGCGGTCGTCCCGGCCGCGTCGTGCGGCGGCCTGAGCGCGGTCACGCAGCTCGCTCTCGCGCCGACAGGTGGCGGCGAGCGGCCGACGGCTCAGCGCATCCCGGGTCGCCGCCGCCTGGACGCGACGCCGACCGCAAGGGCGAGTGCGGCGCCTGCGCCGATCAGGAGGGACCACCGTGGACCGCCCTCCGCGCCCTGACGCGGCGCAGCCGGACCAGGGGTCCAGCGGGTCGCTCCCGCCAGGACGACCGCTCGCCCGTCGACCTCGAGCGGGACCTCCCAGCGGGACAGCTCGCGCTCCTGCCGGGAGGTGAGCACCTCCTCCGGCAGGTCCAGGGGCGCCCGTGCCCGAGGTTCCGCCCACGCGAACGACGGGGTGCCCGAGACGACCTGCCACTCGACGCCGCCGGCCGGCCGGGCGGCGTCCAGGCCGGTGCTGCCCCGGGCGAGCTCGTGGACGACCTCTTCCCTGACGACCCGCCGGCACCGGCCCACACCTCTCGCCCCGTCACCGCCGAACTGGAGACCCCGTGACCACGGACACCACCACGCCAAGCGCAGAGGTGAGCAAGCAGGAGCTACGCGGCGTGCTCGCCGGCGTCATGCTCGGCATGCTCGTCGCCGCACTGGCGCAGACCATCGTCGCGACCGCGCTGCCCACGATGGTCGGCGAGCTCGGCGGTCAGGACCAGCTGTCCTGGGTGGTCAGCGCGACGCTGCTCGCGGCGACCGCCTCCACACCGCTGTGGGGCAAGCTGTCGGACGTCTACGGGCGCAAGCGGCTGTTCCAGCTCGCCCTCGGCATCTTCGTGGTCGGCTCGGCCCTCGCCGGCCTCAGCCAGGACATGCTGCAGCTGGTCGCGTTCCGGGCTCTGCAGGGGCTCGGTGTCGGCGGCCTCATGGCGCTGTCGCAGGCCATCATCGGCGATGTCGTGCCGCCGCGGGAACGTGGCCGGTACCAGGGCCTGATCGGGTCCTCCTTCGGTGTGGCCACGATCGGCGGCCCGCTGCTGGGCGGCTTCCTGGTGGACAGCGCCTCCTGGCGCTGGTGCTTCTTCATCAGCGTGCCGATCGGCCTGCTGGCCATGGGCGTCGTCCAGCGGTCTCTGCACCTGCGCCTCGAGCGGCAGCGGCACGCCATCGACTGGACCGGCGCGACCCTGCTCGTCGCCGGGACGTCCGCCCTGCTGCTGCTGGCGTCCCTGGGGGGCAAGGAGTTCGCCTGGACGTCGAGCACGTCGATCGGGCTGGCTGTCGCCGCCGCGCTGCTGCTCGCGGCCACCGTGTGGCAGGAGCACCGGGCCGCCGAGCCCATCCTCCCGCCGGCCCTGCTCCGCATCCGCACCGTGGCGCTCGCCTCGGCGGCGAGCTTCTTCGTCGGTGTCGCGATGTTCGGCGCCATCATCTACCTGCCGCTGTACCTGCAGATCGTTCAGGGGGAGAGCCCCACGGCGTCCGGCCTGCTGACGCTGCCGCTGGTGGCCGGCCTGCTGACCACCTCGATCATCTCGGGTCGGCGGATCAGCCACACCGGGCGGTACCGCGCCTGGCCGATCGCCGGCATGGTCATCGCGAGCGTCGGCTTCGCGCTGCTGTCGCTCGTCGAGACCGACACCTCGCTGGTCGAGCTCGGCGTCTACCAGGCCGTCGTCGGCGCCGGCATCGGCATGGTGATGCAGGTGATGGTGCTCATCTCCCAGAACGCCGTCCCCGTCCGCATGCTCGGCGTCGCCACCTCCACCGTGACGTTCTTCCGCTCCCTGGGCGGCGCGATGGGCGTCGCGATCCTCGGCGCGGTCCTGTCCAACCGGCTCACCGTCGAGATCGGCGAGCGCCTGCGCCCGCTCGGTCCCGAGGCGGCGACGGCCGCGGGCGGCGGCACGCTCGGGACGCCCGACGCCGTCCAGGCGCTGCCCGGGCCGGTTCGCGACGCCGTGATCGAGGGCTTCGCCGCGTCGCTGCACACCGTCTTCCTCGTGGCGGTGCCGTTCTCGGTGGTCGGACTGCTGCTCGTGCTGCTGCTCCAGGAGGTCCCGCTGCGCACCACGACCTCGGACGACGCGGGCGAGCCCGAGGTGCTCGACGTGCCGTTCGAGGAGTCGGGGCTCGGGACCGGCTCGGCTCGGCCCTGACGCTCGCCCCCTGACCCGTGAGTCCCCCATGCAGTCCCGCACCCTCGGCAGACTTCCCGTCTCACGCTCGGCCTCGGCTGCATGGGCATGAGCGAGTTCTACGGACCAGGCGACGAGCAGGAGCCGCTCGCGACCATCGCCGCGACACGATCCGGCGCGCCCCCGCGGTGCACCCGTCACCGCCGGGCACACCGGGTGGTGGCTGTGGTCGGGGCGTCGAGGACGGGATCCTGCCGACGGTGCGCGAGCTCGGCATCGGCTTCGTGCCGTACAGCCCGCTCGGCCGCGGGCTTCCTGACCGGCCAGGCGCGCTCGACGTGGAGCTCTCCGACGGGGACCTCGCGCGGCTGGACGAGCTGGCGCCGGTCGGCGTGGCGGCGGGCGACCGCTATCCCGACATGAGCAGCGTCAACCGGTGAGCGAGGACCGCGGTGGCCGGTGACCCCGGCGGCGATCCGACTGCTGCTGCCGTGCCCGCGTCGGCCGTCGATGGCCCAACGCCCCCCGCCGCGGCGCGCGGCCTGGCCGCCCGGCGGCTGCTGCGGCGGCTCGCGGTCGCCGTCGTCGGCTCGGCAGTCGTCGTCGTCGGACTGGTACTCGTCCCGCTGCCCGGCCCCGGCTGGGCCGTCGTCTTCACCGGCGTCGCCCTGCTGGGCACCGAGTTCAGCTGGGCGGAACGGCTGCTGCACGGGGTCCGCCGCCGGCTGGCGCCAGTGACGGCGGCATGGGAACGGGTGCCGCGGGTCGTGCGCCGGGTCGTTGGGGGGGCTGGGCATCGCGGTCGCGGTCACGTCGGTCGCCGTCTCCCTGGTCGTGGTGGCTCGTTGAGCGCCGTGGCGCGGGTGCGGGCCGTGGCCCGGCCCCGCGCCGCGTACCGAGGCGCTCGTGGCGCCCGAGCCTGTCCACCAGTTCTCACCTGACCGACGCGTCCCTCTCGACATCGTCGTCGAGGACCCTCCGCTCACTCCGCCCGCAGCACGAAGCAGGAGGCGCGCCGTTCCAGCGCCCGGCCAGGGCAGAGGTGCAGCCGGGTGCGGTGCCCTCTGTACGGACAGGCGCTCACCACGATGGCCCGGGCTGCCAGCTCGACGGCGAGCCTGGTGAGCTCGCGCACGGGAGGGCCGTCCGTGGCGCGGACGGTGCCAGGGACACCTCGCTCCCGCAGGATCTCGGCGGCGGTCGCCAACGACTGCTCCTGCAACTGGGCAGCCCACAATGCCGCCACCCCGCTCGCGCTGGCGTCGATCCCGGCCGCCAGCGAGTGACGCGGGACGTGGAGCACGAGCACAGCGGCGGCGAGTTCCTCGGCGACGTCGGCCGCCAGCCGCACGGTCGGGTCGTGGTTGGTGCGTCCGTCCGTGCCGCACACCACGATCGGGCGACCGCCGCCGGTGACGACGGCGTGGTCCTCGAGCCTCACGTCCACGTGCCCTCCCTGCCCTCACGCAGCCGATCCTGCCTGTGCGACGGCCTGTCGGGAAGAGCTGCGCGAGCGCTCTCCTCGCCGTGGATGCGGTTCGACCGTCACCTGAGCGGGCGGAGCAGCCGAGGCGGTCAGGAGGCCGCCGGCGAGAGCTCCTCCACCGTCAGGGCACCGTCGGCGTGCCGCGCGCGCAGGACCTTCTTGTCGAACTTGCCGACGCTGGTCTTGGGCACCTCCTCGATGAACGCCCACCGCTCGGGCAGCCACCACTTGGCGACCTTGTCCGAGAGGTAGGCGGACAGCTCGGCAGCGCTCACCTGCGCGCCCGGCGTCGGCACGACGCAGGCCAGCGGGCGCTCCTGCCACTTCGGGTCGGGCACGGCGACGACGGCCGCCTCGTGCACGTTCGGGTGGCCCATGAGCGCGTTCTCGAGCTCGACGCTGCTGATCCACTCGCCGCCGGACTTGATGACGTCCTTGGTGCGGTCGGTGATCTGGATGAACCCGAGCTCGTCGACGCTGGCGACGTCACCCGTGCGCAGCCACCCGTCGGGGGTGAACTTCTCCTTGTCGTCGACGCCGTAGTACGCCGCGGTGATCCAGGGTCCGCGGACCTGGATCTCGCCGACCGACGTGCCGTCCCACGGCAGCACCGTGCCGCTGTCGTCCATGATACGCAGCTCGACGCCGGCGGTCACGCGGCCGGTCTTGGCGCGCCAGTCCATGTGCTGCTCCGGCGCTGTGCCGCGCGGCGGGATGGCGACCGCAGCGAGCGGACTGGTCTCGGTCATGCCCCAGGCCTGCAGGATGGTCACACCGAAGTCGGTCTGGAACGCCTCCATGAGCGAGCGCGGCACCGCCGACCCGCCGCAGCCGACGACCCGCAGGCTGGACAGGTCGCTGCGGTGCTCCCGCGCGTAGGACAGCAGGTCGTTCCAGATCGTCGGGACGGCGCCGGCGACCGTCGGCTTCTCGGTCTCGATGAGCGTGGCCAGCGGCTCGGCCTGCAGGAAGCGGCCGGGCATGAGCAGGTCGGCGCCGGCGAACCAGGCGGCGTAGGCCAGGCCCCAGGCGTTGGCGTGGAACATCGGCACCACCGGCAGCACGGTGTCCTGCGCCGACAACGCGAAGACGTTGCCGGTGGCGGCGGCGAGCGAGTGCAGGTACGTCGAGCGGTGGCTGTAGACGACGCCCTTGGGGTCCCCGGTCGTGCCGCTCGTGTAGCACATCGCCGCGGCATCGTTCTCGTCCACGTCCGGCCAGTCGTAGGACGTCGGCTTGCCGGCCAGCAGGTCCTCGTAGCGCAGCGTGCGGTCGGCGGGCAGGCCGCTGGCGTCGCCGTCACCGACGACGACGAACCGCTCGACGGTCGTCAGCGTGTCCAGCACGCGCAGCAGCAGCGGCAGGACGGTGGCGTCGACGATGATGACCTTGTCCTCGGCGTGGTTGACGACGAACGCCAGCTGGTCGGGGAACAGTCGCAGGTTCAGCGTGTGCAGCACCGCGCCCATGCTCGGGATCGCCAGGTAGCACTCCTGGTGCTCCTGGGTGTTCCACAGGAAGGTGCCGACCCGGTCGCCGACCTGCACCCCCAGCTCGGCGAGGCCGTGCGCCAGCTGCGCGGACCGCTCGGCGACCTCACGGAAGCCGGTCCGGCGCGTCGTCGCGCCGTCGAAGGTGCGCACCTGTGCGTCGGGGTGCACCTGCGCCCCGTGGCGCAGGATCTCGCGGATCAGCAGCGGGGACGACTGCATGGTGCTCTGCATGGGGTGCTCCTTCGGGGGATCAGGGAATGGGGACGGTGGTCTCGGGGGCCCACGAGGGCCGGCGCTGCTCGAGCAGGGCGGAGATCCCTTCCCGCGCCTCGTCGGAGCCGAACCGCTCGAGCGAGAGCTGCCCCATGCGCCGCAGGTCGTCGGCCACGCTGTCGCCGGGCAGCTCGCGCAGCAGCGCCTTCGTGGCGGCCAACGCGCCGGGAGCGCCGAGGGCGAGCTGCTCGACGAGCTCGTCGACCGTGCGGTCGAGCTCGTCGGGAGCGACTGCGCGGTCCAGCAGGCCCACGTCGCGGGCACGGGTGCCGTCGAACGGAGCGCCGGTGAGGAACAGCTCGCGCGCGGCCTGCCGGTCCATCCGGCGCAGGCAGGTGACCGCGATGATCGCCGGCGCCACGCCGAGGCGCACCTCGCTGAACCCGAAGGTGGCGTCGGCGAGGCCGACGGCGAGGTCGCAGGCGGCGATCAGGCCGAGGCCCCCCGCGCGGGCAACGCCGTTGACCCGGGCCACGACCGGCAGCGGCGACTCCAGGATCGTGGTGAGGACGTCCGGGAAGCCGACGACGGGTGGCGGGCCGCCCGCGCGCTGCTCCTTGAAGTCGGCGCCGGAGCAGAAGGCCGGACCCTCCCCGGTGAGCACGACGACGCGCACGTCGTCGTCGGCGGCCGCCCCCAGCAGTGCCGCGTGCAGCTGGGCCAGCAGGGCGCGGGACAGTGCGTTGCGGTTGTGCGGGCTGTCCAGGGTGAGGACGGCGGCGGGCCCGCGCCGGGAGACCTGGACCAGCCGGCCCTCGTCAGCCACGGAACTGCACCCGGAGGTCGGCCTTCTGGATCTTGCCGGTGGCGGTCTTGGGCAGCGACTGCACGACGTGCACCGACTTGGGGACCTGGAACCCGCCGAGGGTCGACCGGCAGTGCGCGACCAGCCGCTCGGCCAGCGCCGCGGCGTCGGCCTGCGGGTCGGCCGCGACGACGACGGCGGTGACCGCCTCGCCCCAGCGGTCGTCGGGCACGCCGATGACGGCGGCCTCGGTGATCTCCGACGAGCTGAGCAGTGCTCGCTCGACCTCGACGGAGGAGACGTTCTCGCCGCCGGTCTTGACCATGTCCTTGACGCGGTCGGTGAACCAGACGACGCCCTCGTCGTCGAGGTGCCCCACGTCGCCGCTGTGCAGCCAGCCGTGCGCGAACGCGGCGGTGTTGGCGGCCGGATTGTTCCAGTAGCCGCTCATGACGTGCGGTCCGCGGTAGACGATCTCGCCGGTCTCCCCGGCCGGCAGGAGGTGCCCGGCCGGGTCCATGATCCGGGTGTCGACGGTGACGACCGACGGCCCCCAGGAGGCGGCCTTGGTCTCCTGGTGCGACGGCCACTGGAACACGGTGGCGGGCACGCACTCGGTCTGGCCGGAGCCGAGCAGCACCTTGGCGCTCGGGAAGGCCTGCGCGATGGCCGAGATCCGCTCGGGCGGCATCGGGGCCATCGCGTAGATGCACAGGCGGACCGACGACAGGTTGCGCTGTGGCAGCGACGGCGCCGCGAGCACGGCGGCGTACATCATCGGCAGCAGCATGATGTGCGTCGCCCGGCGCTGCTCGACGACATCGAGGAACGCCTCGGGCTCGAAGCCGGCGGGCAGGACCGCCGTCCCACCGGTCATCAGCAGCGGCAGCAGCAGCGTGTCGAGGGCGGTGGTGTGGAAGAGCGGCAGGACGATCGGGCTGATCGAGAACTCCTCGCCCCGGGAGTGGCCTACCTGCAGTGAGCTGCTTAGCGCGCCGACGTGCACCGACAGGTGGCTGGTCAGCACGCCCTTCGGGCGGGCGGTGGTGCCGGAGGTGTACAGGCAGTGCAGCGTGTCGCGGTCCTCGACGAGCACCCGCAACGGCGTGGAGTCGGCAGCGAGCTCGTCCCAGGCGGTCACTGGCCGGCCGGCGACCTCGGCGGGCGCGCCGTCGCCGGTCACGACGACCCTCTCCACGGCCGGGACCTCGGGAAGCACCTGCTCCAGGAGCGGCAGGAACGCCTGGTCCGCCACGACCGTCCGGGTGCCGGAGTCGGTGAGGATCCAGGCGATGTCGTCCGGCGCCAGCATGAGGTTGACCGGCAGCGCGACGATGCCCGCCTTGGCGCAGCCGAAGAACGTGGCGGCGAAGCGCCAGGTGTTGCCCAGCAGGAACGCCACCGGCTCCTGGCGCTCCACGCCGGCGCCCAGCAGCCCTCGGCCGCAGGCCTCCGCGGCGGCGTCGAGGTCGGCGTAGGTGACCTCGCGGCCCGACGGGTCGACGATGGCGGTGCGGGCGCCGAACAGTTGCGCCGAGCGCGTGAGCATGTCGCCGACGCTGAACCGGGTGGCGAGGTTGAGCTCCAGCGGGTCGACGCCGGACAGGTCAGGACGCATCGGGGGCTCCTTCGGGTGCTGCTTCGACGACGGCGAGTGCCGTGCCGGTCTCCACCTGCTGGCCGACCTCGACGTGCAGCGCCGTGACGACGCCTTCCGTCGGGGCCGTCAGCGGGTGCTCCATCTTCATCGCCTCGAGGACGACGACGAGCTGGCCCGCGGTGACCTCGTCGCCTTCGGCGACGGCGACGCGGGTGACCGTCCCCGGCATGCTGGCCGTGAGCGATCCGGGCGCCAGCGCGCTGCCCGGCGTCGGGAAGCGCGGTTGCTCAACGAACGTGCTCGAGCCGAAGGCGCTGTCGCTGAAGCTGCGGTCACCGACGACGCGGACGTCGACCGGCACGGCGACGCCGGCGGAGCGCAGGACGACCCGCACCCGGTCGGGCGCCAGCACCTCGGTCGACACCAGCTCGGCGTCGACCGCCTCGTCGTCGATCGAGCCGACCAGGCCGTCGGGTCCCACGGCGTACGACACCGTGGCGGTGTCGAAGACGGTGCGCTGCGGCTGCGTCGGGTTGTTCCGCCAGCCGCTCGGCAGGTCGCCGAGGACCTGTGCGCCCTGCCGGCGCAGCGCCGCACCGGCCAGCGCCGAGGCGAGCGCGTGCAGCCTGCTGTGCTCCGGACCGGCCAGCGGCGCGGCGAGGCGGTCCAGCCCGTGCCGGTCCAGGAACGCGGTGTCGGTCTCGCCGGCGAGGAACTCGGGGGAGCGCAGCACCCGGACCAGCAGGTCGCGGTTGGTGGTCAGGCCGTGCACCCGGGCGCCGGCGAGCGCGCCGGCCAGCGCCTGCGCGGCGGCGGTGCGGGTGGGTGCCCAGGCGATGACCTTGGCCAGCATCGGGTCGTAGTGGACACCGATCTCGTCGCCGCTGCGCACTCCGCTGTCCAGCCGCACACCGGGGCCGGTCAGCGCTCCGAATGCCGTGTCAGCGGCCAGCTCGAAGGTCTCGAGGCGACCGGACTGCGGCAGCCAGCCGCGCGCCGGGTCCTCGGCGTAGAGGCGGACCTCGATCGCTCCGCCGTGCAGCCGCGGCTGCAGCGCCTCGGCGGGCAGCGGGAGCCCGGCCGCGACGACGAGCTGCAGGCGCACCAGGTCCAGTCCGCTGACGGCCTCGGTGACGGGGTGCTCGACCTGCAGGCGGGTGTTGACCTCCAGGAAGTAGAACTCGCCGCTGTCGTCGAGCAGGAACTCGACCGTGCCCGCGCCGACGTAGTCCAGCGCCCGGGCGGCGGCGACGGCCGCGTCCTGCAGGCGGGTGCGCAGCGCCTCGTCGACGGCCGGGGAGGGGGCCTCCTCGACGACCTTCTGGTGGCGGCGCTGGATCGAGCACTCGCGCTCGAACAGCGCCACGACGTTGCCGTGCGTGTCGCCGAAGACCTGCACCTCGACGTGCCGCGGCCGCTCGACGAGCCGCTCCAGGAAGACGGTGCCGTTGCCGAACGCCGACGCCGCCTCGCGCTCGGCGCTCTGCACGGCCTGGTCGAGATCTGCCGGGGCGAAGACCTCGCGCATGCCGCGGCCGCCGCCGCCGAAGGAGGCCTTGACGAGCAGCGGGTAGCCCACCTGCCGCTCCGCCGCGTCCTGCAGCGCGGCACCGGACAGGCCGGTCGCGTCGATGCTCGGCAGGACCGGGACCCCAGCCTTCGCCATCAGCTCCTTGGCGGCCAGCTTGCTGCCCATGGCGTCGATCGCCTCGGGACTCGGGCCGACGAAGACCAGACCCGCCTCCTGGACGGCGCGCGCGAAGTCGGCGTTCTCCGACAGGAAGCCGTAGCCGGGGTGCACGCAGTCGGCCCCGGTCGCCAGCGCGGCCTGCACGACGAGGTCGCCGCGCAGGTACGTCTCGGCCGGGGTGCTGCCGGGCAGGCGCACCGCCAGGTCGGCCTCGGCCACGAACGGCGCACCGGCGTCGGCGTCGGAGTGGACGGCGACGGTGCGGAGCCCCATGGCTCGGGCGGTCGCGAACACCCGCCGGGCGATCTCGCCGCGGTTGGCCACGAGCACGCAGCTCAGCGGTCCCTGCTTCGCGGCCGTCACAGCCGGAACACCCCCCACCCGTCGTGCAGCCCCTCGACCGGGCCGTTGTGGATGACCGACAGCGCGAGGCCGAGGACGGTGCGGGTGTCGCGCGGGTCGATGATCCCGTCGTCGTACAGCCGTCCGGACAGGAACAGCGCCAGTGACTCGCGCTCGATCTGCTGCTCGACGGCGGCGCGCATGGCGGCGGCGGACTCTTCGTCGTAGTCGCGACCCTGCGCGTTCGCGCTGGCCCGGCCGACGATGTCCAGGACGCCGGCCAGCTGCGCCGGCCCCATCACGGCGCTCTTGGCGTTCGGCCAGGTGAACAGGAAGCGCGGGTCGTACGCGCGGCCGCACATGCCGTAGTTGCCGGCGCCGTACGACGCGCCGATGTTCAGGGTGATCGCGGGGACGCGGCTGTTGGAGACCGCGTTGATCATCTGCGAGCCGGCCTTGATGATGCCGCCCTGCTCGTACTCCGTGCCGACCATGTAGCCGGTGGTGTTCTGCACGAACAGCAGCGGCGTGTCGGCCTGGTTGGCGAGCTGGATGAACTGCGCGGCCTTCTCGGCGTCCTGGCGGAACAGCACGCCACGCGCGTTCGCCAGCACCCCGATCGGGTAGCCGGAGATGCTCGCCCAGCCGGTGACGAGCGAGGTGCCGTACAGCGGCTTGTGCTCGTCGAAGCGGCTGCCGTCGACGATGCGGGCGAGGACGTCACGGGGATCCAGCGGCTGGCGCAGGTCGGCCGGCGCGAGGTCGAGCAGCCCCTGCGGGTCGTGCAGCGGCGGGTCGGCGGGTCGCGACGGCCCGGGCCCGCGCTTGCGCCAGTTCAGGTTGCGGACGATCTGCCGGCCGAGCCGGATCGCGTCGACCTCGTCGACGGCCAGGTGGTCGGCGCTGCCGGAGACCCGGGCGTGCATCGCGGCGCCGCCCAGCGACTCGTCGTCGGCGTCCTCGCCGGTGGCCATCTTGACCAGCGGCGGACCGGCCAGGAAGACCTTGCTGCGCTCGTCGATCATGACGACGTGGTCGCTCATCCCGGGGACGTACGCGCCGCCGGCGGTGCTGTTGCCGAACACCAGCGCCACCGTCGGGATCCCTTGCGACGACAGCCGGGTGAGGTTGCGGAACCCCCGCCCGCCGGGGATGAAGATCTCGGACTGGGTGGGCAGGTCGGCGCCGCCGGACTCGACCAGGCTGATGTACGGCAGCCGGTTCTGCTCGGCGATGTCGTGCGCCCGCCCGCCCTTGCGCAGCGTGTAGGGGTTGGAGGTCCCACCGCGCACCGTCGGGTCGTTGGCGACGACCATGACCTCGACGCCCTCGACGACGCCGATCCCGGTCACCAGGCTCGCGCCGACCGGGAAGTCGGTGCCCCAGGCGGCGTACGGCGACAGCTCCAGGAACGGGCTGTCGCGGTCCAGCAGCAGCTCGATCCGCTCGCGGGCGGTCAGCTTGCCGCGCTTGCGGTGGCGCGCCAGCGACGCCGCGGAGCCGCCGAGGTTGGCCTGGGCGCGGACCTCGGCGAGCTCGGCCAGCCGCTCGAGCAGTGCGGCGCGGTTGTCCTGCGCGCGCGAGGTCGTCGGAGCGGTCATCGGTCCCCTTCCGGGATCAGGGCGGCGGGGACGTCGACGACGCGGGCCCGCAGCCACTCGCCGAGCGCCTTGGCCTGCGGGTCGAAGCGGGTGGCCGCGGCGACGCCGTCGCCGAGCAGGCCGCGGACCTGGAACAGCACGGCCCGCAGCCCCGGCAGGACCTCCCGGTCGAGCGCGAGGTCGGCGGTCTCGGGCAGCAGCTCGCGCAGCCGGTCGGCGGTGAGGAACGCCGCCAGCCAGCGGTAGCCGTCGTCGCTGCGGGCGTAGACGCCGAGGGTGGCGTCGCCGCCCTTGTCGCCGCTGCGCGTGCCCGCGACGCGGCCGAGCGGGACGCGGACGGTGGGCCCGTCCGGGAGCGCGCTCGCGTCCAGCTCGGGGGCGGTGCGGCGATCGTGACCGCCTCCGGGGGCTGCGGTCGCGGAGGCGACCTGCTCGACGTTGCCGTCCGGCAGCGTGACGACCTGCGGGACCAGGTCGCCGCGCACCCAGGCCGGGGCGTACACGCCGTACGGCGACGGCGTCGGTGGGGCGGCAGTGGTGTGGAAGCCCGGCACGCTGGCCAGCGCGAGCTCGATGAGCGCAGCCGTGAAGGCCTTGCCGACCCTCTCGCGGTCGGCGTCCTTGACCGTGACGTGCAGCAGCGCCGCCGCCTCCTCCTGCGTCTCGGGGTCCGGACGGTCGGTGCGGGCCAGCGTGACGCGGACCTCCTCGACGCCGGCGAGCACGGGGGCGAGCTGCCGCTCGAGCAGGGCGGCCTTGCGTTCGACGTCCGGACCCGTCAGCGGGATCGTCACCGCGTTGCGGAAGCCGCCGAGGCGGTTCGTCGCCACCTTGAGCCAGCCCGACGGCGGCTCGCCGGTCGCGCCGGTGACCGCCACCCGGTCCGGGGCCTGCTGGGTCAGCCGGAGCGTGTCGAAGCGGGTGACGACGTCGGGCCCGCCGTACGAGGCGCCGGTGCACTCGTAGAGCAGCTGCTCGGTGACCGTCTCGACGGTCACCGCGCCGCCGGTGCCGGGGTGTTTGGTGACGACGGTGCTGCCGTCGGCGGCGATCTCGGCCAGCGGGAAGCCAGGGCGGTCCAGCGCTGCGGGGTCGCGCTCCAGCAGCTCGGCGAAGAAGCTGAAGTTGCCGCCGGTGGCCTGCGTGCCGCACTCCAGCACGTGCCCGGCGACGGTGGCGCCGGCCAGCGCGTCGAGGTCTGCCGGCGACCAGCCGTGGTGCCAGGCCGCGGCACCGACGACCAGGCTGGCGTCGGTGACCCGGCCGGTGACGACGACGTCGGCGCTGGCCTGCAGCGCGCGGACGATGCCGAAGCAGCCGAGGTAGGCGTTCGCCGTGAGCGCCCCCTCGACCGGGACGTCGCCGGGCGGACGCAGTCCGCTGCGGACGTCCAGCTCGCCCAGGCGGGGCAGCAGGTCGTCGCCGGCGACGGTCGCGACCCGCACCGGCACGCCGAGCCGCTGCCCGAGGTCTCTCACGGCAGCGGCGAGCCCGCCGGGGTTGAGCCCGCCGGCATTCGCGACGATCCGCACCCCGCCCTCGAGCGCCCGGCCCAGGCACTCCTCGACCTGGGTCAGGAAGGTGCGGGCCCAGCCGGCGTCGGCGTCCTTCATCCGCTGCCGACCCAGGATGAGCATGGTGAGCTCGGCCAGGTAGTCGCCGGTGATGACGTCGACGGGACCGCCGTCCAGCACCTCGCGCATCGCCGACAGGCGGTCGCCGTAGAACCCCGAGCAGTTGGCGACGATCAGCGGGTCGGTCACCGCTGCGACTCCCGTCCGCTCCCGGGTGGGCCGGCGAACCCCTGCGCGATGCCCATCCACTCGTCGGCGAGCGGCCCGCGCGCCTCCAGCGCGAGGTCGTCGCGGTGCCGCCGCTGCGTGACCAGCAGGCAGAAGTCCAGTGCGGGTCCCCGCACGACGTCGGCGGCGTCCGGTGGTCCCCAGGACCAGGCCTCGCCGTTCGGGCCGGTCAGCTCCACGCGCACCGGCGCGACCGGCGTCGGGCGGGCGTGGGCGGCGTAGGAGTACGGACGGGCGCGTACGCCGATCTCCGCGACCGAGCGCAGGCGGGCCGTCGCGGGCCGCGACTGGCCGAGCGCGGCGGCGACGTCCTGTCCGTGCGCCCAGGTCTCCATCAGCCGGGCGGTGACGAAGGAGGCCGGGCTCATGGGCGGTCCGAACCAGGGGACGCGGACCGCTGGGTCAGCAGCCCACAGCGCCTCCTGCAGCGCGTCGCGGCCGGCGCGCCATCCCGCCAGCACCTGCGCGGGAGACAGGGCCCTGCGCTGCGCGACCAGCCCCTCGACGTGCTCCTCCGCCCCGCCAGCAGCCGCCCGAGCAGGGCGTCGAAGCCCGCCCGGTCGGTGAGGGCGAGCAGCGCGTCCGCGTCCGTCGCAGCGAGGTGGTTGATCGTGTCGCGCACGTCCCAGCCGGCGGCCGGCGTCGGCGTCGACCAGCCCGCTTCGTCCAGTACGGCGACCCTCGTGTCGAGGTCCGCAGACTCAGCCGCCAGGTCGACCAGCAGCGCGTGCAGCAGCGCCCGCTTGTCGGTCGTCGGCGTCGTCACGCGTCGAAGCCGTCGAGCTTGGCCAGCACCTGCAGCATCACCTCGTCGGCGCCGCCGCCGATGGACAGCAGCCGGCTGTCCCGGAAGAAGCGCGAGGTCCAGGTCTCCTCCATGTAGCCCACGCCACCGTGGAACTGCAGGCAGGTGTCAGCCACCTCGCGGACGAGCCGGCCGGACACCAGCTTGGCGACCGTCGCCAGGCGGGTGGTGTCCTCACCGGCCATGTACGCCTCGGCGCACCGGTAGTTCTGCGCCTCCAGCAGGTCGGCCTGGGCGGACAGCTCGGCCAGGCGGAAGGCGATGTACTGACTGGTCATCAGCGACTTGCCGAAGACCTCCCGCTGCTTGAGATAGTCGCTGGTGCGCCGCAGGGCCCTGCGCACGGAGGCGGGCACACCGTAGGCGGCGAACATGCGCTCCACGACGAACTGCGCCATCTGCTGCTGGAAGCCCCTGCCCTCGGTGCCGATCGTGTTCGCGACCGGGACCCGGACGTCCACGAACGACAGCTCCGCGGTGTCGGAGGAGCGGTTGCCCAGCTTGTCCAGCTTGCGAGACACCGTGAGGCCGGGGGAGGAGGTCTCCACCACGATCTGCGACATCCCGCGGTAGCCGCCGTCGTCGGAGGTGCGCGCCAGCAGGCACAGCCAATCGGCCTGGGTGCCGTTGGTGATGTAGAGCTTGCTGCCGTTGATGACCCACTCGTCGCCGTCGCGGACGGCCCGCGTGCGAATCGAGGCGACGTCGGAGCCCGCGCCGGCCTCTGTCACCGCGATGGAGCAGACCTGCGTACCGGCGATGGCGGGGGCCAGGTACCGCCGCTTGAGGTCGTCGCTGCCGAACTCGTGCAAAGACGGGGTCGCCATGCAGGTCTGCACGCCGATCGCCATCGGGATGCCGGCGGCTCCGGCGCGGGTGAGCTCCTCGCACAGGATCACCATGTACAGGTGGTCGGCGCCCTGGCCGCCGTATTCCGGGTCGTACTCGAGCCCCAACAACCCCAGCTCGCCGAGCTTGGGGAACAGCTCGTGGGCCGGGAACGTGCCCGCACGCTCCCAGTCGTCGACGTGCGGGGCGATCTCCTGCTCCACGACATCGCGCACGACCTTGCGAAAGGCGCTGTGGTCGTCGGAGAAGCGCACCACGAGGGGCTCCTGTCGTCGCGGCCATCGGTGTGACGCCGCAACATAGCGCGAAGCGAGCCGGATGCATGCGGTCGTGACTGTATGTTCAAGTGGTGACCCTGAAGACGGCGAGGCGCACGCAGGCGGAGCGCTCGGCGACGACGCAGCGCCTGCTGCTCGACGCGACCGTGGCCTGCCTGGTGGAGCTCGGCTACGGCGGCACGACCACCTCCGCGGTCGCGGAGCGTGCCGGGGTCTCCCGCGGTGCCCAGCTGCACCACTACGGCACCCGGCAGCGGCTCATGGGCGCGGCGGTCGAGCACCTGGCGGCGCGCCGCCTGGAGTGGGTGCGCGAGAAGGCATCCCGGCTCCCGGACGACGACAGCCGCCCCCGCCGCGCGCTGGACCTGCTGGCCGAGGCGCTGTCGGGGCCGCTGTACGCTGCGACGCTGGAGCTGTACGTGGCGGCACGCGTGGACCGCCAGCTGCACGAGGCGCTCGTGCCGGTCGAGCAGCAGCTGACGCGGGAGCTGCGGCGGCTGTGCCGGGAGTACGTCACCGCCGACGCGGTGCTGGTGCAGCTGACGCTGGACCTGCTGCTCGGTAGAGGCGTCGGCTCGCTGCTCAGCCCGGTCCGACCCGGGCGGCAGCGACAGCTGCTCGATGCGTGGGCCGAGATCGTCGCGGCCGGTGCCGACCGATGAGCATGTCGGACCCGGTCATCACCCGCTGGGCACAGGGGTTCTCGACCTCCGCTGGCCTGCCGTCGCACGAGGACGGGCTGCCGGCGCACCACCCGCAGTGCCTCGGCTGCGGCCCGGACAACCCGCACGGCCACCACCTGCAGGTGTGGCGGGATGGGGACCGGGTCAGGACGCGACACGTCTTCGACGCCCGGCACGTCGGCGCTCCCGGCATCGCCCACGGCGGCGCCGTGGCGACCGTGCTAGACGACCTGTTCGGCTTCGTGCTCTACGTCGTCGGCGACCTCGCCGTCACCCGGCACCTGGAGGTGGGCTACCGGGCGCCGGTGCTGCTCGGAGTGCCGTACCTGCTCGAGGCCGGGCTGGACCGCCGCGAGGGCCGGAAGCTGTTCGTCTCCGCGCGCGGCGTCGACGAGGACGGCGCGCTGGTGGTCGAGGCGCAGGCGGTCTTCATCGTGGTGGAGCTGCAGCACTTCTCGAGAGGAAGCCGAAGATGAGCCGGGTGCTGCTGGACTACCCGCACCGGGGCGCCGGCCACTGTGGATCCGGTGCGCTGCGCGACCTGCTGGACTGGGCTGGCCTGGGCTGGGACGGCCCGCCGGACGAGGGCCTGGTGTTCGGCCTGGGCGGCGGGCTCGGCTTCGCCTACCTGCGGGTGCCCGGGCTCGTGCCGCCGGTCTACCTGGTCGGCCGCGGAGGGGACCTGGAGGTCGACCTGCTCGCCCGCCTGGGCGCGACGGTCGACCTGCGCCGCACCGACGACCCGGTGCTCGGATGGCAGTGGGTCCGGGACGAGCTCGACGCCGGCCGGCCGGTGATGGTCTGGGCCGACATCGCCGAGCTGCCCTACCTGCGGGTGCGCCTGCAGATGAGTCGGCACGACATCGTGGTGATCGGCTACGACGACGACGAGCAGGTCGCCTACGTCGTCGACAACGACCGTGAGGACGTGCAGCGGGTGCCGTACGACGCGCTCGCCCGGGCACGCAGCTCGCGATCCTTTCCGGAGCCGACCCGGCACGCCACGTTCGCCACGGCCTGGCCCCCGCAACTGCCGGACCTCGCTGCCGTGGCCGCCGACGCCTTCGCCGCCTCGGCAGCGAGCATGCGGACGGGTGGCGCGGACCTGGTCGACCGGTCGCTGCTGCCGGCGGGCTCGATCAGCGGCACCGGGCTGGCCGGCGTGCAGGCGCTGGCCGACGACGTCGCGACGTGGGCGGACGTGCTGGACGAGGCGCCCCTGGAGTCGGCGCTGCGCGCGCTGCCGGTGTTCGTCGAGAAGGCCGGCACCGGCGGGGGGCTGTTCCGACGGCTGCAGGTTGCCTGCTGCCGCGACGTCGCCAGTCGCACCGGCAGTGCGGCCAGCCGGGCCGCAGGGGAGGCGTACGACCTGTGCGCGCAGGCGTGGAGCGCGCTCGGCGCAGCCGCGGTGTCGGACCGGCCGCTGGCCGACCGTGCACGGAACTCCGCGGCCGCGGCGCGGTCGCTGCCGACGCTCGAGCAGAACGCCGCCGAGGCCCTGCAGGCGGCGGCGGACGAGCTCCGACACCCTCGGTGAGCGCGCTCGAGCGGCTGGGCCGCTGGTGCGCCGCGCACGGCTGGCCGGTGGTCCTGGTCTGGGTGCAGGTGCTGCTGCTGGTCCTCGGGCTCGCGGTGGCCGGGGCTCGAGCACGAGCGACGACTTCACCGTGCCGGGCTCGGGCAGCAGGCAGGCGCTGGACCTGCTCAACGAGCGCTTCCCCGCCCGAGCGGGGGTGCAGGGCCTGCTGGTCGTCAAAGTCGAGGACGGCGACCTGCAGGCGCCGGGCCCCCGGGCCGCCGTCGGCGCCGTTGCGGAACGGCTCGCGGCGGAGCCCGGTGTCAGCTCGGTCGTCCTGCCCGAGGACCAGCGCGCCGGCGGCAGGATCAGCGCCGACGGCAAGACGGGGGTGCTCGTCTTCGCCCTGGACAAGGCGCCGGGCGAGGCAGCGCCAGGTGACGTCGAGCGGGTCCTGCGGGCGGCGGCGCCCGCGCGCGCGGCGGGCCTGCAGACGGAGGTCGGCGGAGCGGTCGCCGTCGCGGCCAGCCGCCCGGAGACCGGCGCGGCAGAGCTGGTCGGGCTGACCGCCGCCGCCCTGATCCTGCTCGTCGCGTTCGGCTCCGCCGTGGCGATGTCGCTGCCGCTCGTCACGGCGCTCGTCGGGCTCGGCATCGGCCTGGCGGCGCTCAGCGCGCTGGGTTCGGCGCTGGACATCCCGGCGGTCGCCCCCAGCCTCGCCACGATGATCGGGCTCGGTGTGGGCATCGACTACGCCCTGTTCGTGGTCACGCGCTACCGGACGCAACTGGCAGCGGGGATGCCGGTGCCGGACGCAAGCGCCCGCGCCACGGCGACCTCCGGGGCCGGCTGTCGTCTTCGCCGGCGTCACCGTCATGATCGCCATCTGCGGCCTGGCGATCGCGGGGGTGCCCCTGATCGCCGCGCTCGGCTACGCCACCAGCCTCGTCGTCGCCCTGGCCGTGCTCGCCGCGATCACCCTGCTGCCCGCCCTGCTGGGCCTGCTGGGCCCGCGCATCGACCGGCTGAGGCTCCCGGGAACCGGTCGCGGCAACCGCAACGGGTGGCAGCGGTGGTCGCAGAAGATCGCCCGCCACCCTTGGGCGGCCGTCGGGCTGAGCCTGGCTGTCCTGCTCGCGCTGGCCGCGCCGGCACTGAGCCTGCGCCTCGGGCAGCCGGACAGCGGCAGCGCCTCGACCGGCACCACCGAGCGACGGGCGTACGACCTGCTGGCGGCGGGCTTCGGGCCGGGCACCAACGGCCCGCTGCTGCTCGCGGTCGAGCTGGCTGAGCCGGCCCGCCCCGGTGCGGCGTCGGGAGCGGACAGGACGCCGTCTGCCGACCTTAGGGGCAGCGATCCGCGCCTGGTCCGGCTCGTCACCGGGCTCGGCGAGTTGCCCGGCGTGGCAGACGTGGCGCCGCCGGTGGTCGGACCCGACGGGCGGGCTGTGGTGATCGCGCTCGTCCCGACGACCTCGCCGCAGGACCCCCGTACCGCCACGCTGATCGACCGGCTGCGCGAGGACGTCCTGCCCGTTCTCGCTGCGCCGGGCGACCGCGTCTACGTCGGCGGCCAGACCGCCATCTTCGTCGATCTCGCCGACCGCGTCGCCCAGCGGCTGCCCTGGTTCATCGGCGCGGTCGTCCTGCTCTCCTGTCTTCTGCTGACCCTGGTCTTCCGGTCCCTGCTCATCCCACTGCAGGCCGCCGTCATGAACGTGCTCTCGATCGGCGCCGCTCTCGGCGTTGTCGTGGCGGTGTTCCAGCAGGGCGTGGGGCTGGGCCTGGTCGGACTCGAGGAGACCGTCCCGATCATCAGCTTCGTCCCGCTGATGATGTTCGCCATCCTGTTCGGCCTGTCCATGGACTACCAGGTCTTCCTGCTCTCCTCCGTACGGGAGGCGTGGCTGGACAGCGACGACAACCAGGAAGCCGTCACCACCGGACTGGCCGCGACCGGCCGGGTGATCACCTCAGCAGCGCTGATCATGATGGCGGTCTTCGGCAGCTTCGTCCTCAGCGACGACCCGTTGTTGAAGATCTTCGGGCTGGGGCTGACCGTCGCGATCCTGCTCGACGCGACAGTCGTGCGGTGCGTGCTCGTCCCGGCGGTGATGGTGCTGTGTGGACGGGCGAACTGGTGGTTGCCGTCGACGCTCGGCCGGCGCCTCCCGCGGTTCGACCTCGAGTCCGCGGGAGCCGCCACGCGCGATCCCGCTCCGTCCACGACGGCGATCAGTGCCATGCCGGAGAACCCCTGACCTGACCCACCGGCGGCTGGGTAGTGGCTGGAATCGCTGCGGGACGGGATCCGCACCGCGTCGCGTGGTGCCAGCGTGGTGGCCAGCTGCAGCCGTCCAGCGCCATTCGTCGTCGTCCGCCGGAGTCGCCATACCTCCCCTGACCTGCGGTTATGTACTTCGGCGGACCAGCCCGGACAGACCTTGATCACGCTGGCAGTGTGGGGGTCAGGGGTTCGAGTCCCCTCAGCTCCACCCGCGACAGGGCCTCCGACCACACGGTCGGGGGCCCTCGTGCGTGGCGGCGCCGGTGCGGCACCGGCACAGGAGTGCCTCACGAGCCTCTTGCTGCGGCGCCGGGCGTTGGCAGCGGCGGGCCTGCCCCGACGGCGACCGTCCCCATGCCCTGTCGGGGCAGCGCGACAACGCCGCAATCGCGATCAGGCTGTCCACAGACTGCGTGCGTGAGGCACTCCCCATGCTGCGCTTGAGTCGTCTCACAAGCGAGCTTGACGAAATGGCGCGAGAACGACTCTCAGTGGACTTCACAGTGAGGAGGAGCTCTCGGCCGCAGGATCGGCCGCCTCGCGCGTCCTGCCTCGCGAAGCTGCCACACATGCCAGTAGTGGTCGATAGCGTCACCCCGTGTCCCTCGCCGCCGATCTCCGCCCGGTCGCCGACCTCCCCTCCGTCGGTCAACTCGTCAGCGTGAGAGCCCGCAACTGGGTCGTGACCGACGTCCAGCCCAGCGCTCTGCCGTACGACGTCGCGGGCATCGGTCAGGCGGAGGGGGCGACCTTCGTCAGCCTCAGCAGCGTCGAGGACGACGGGCTGGGGGAGGAGCTGCGCGTCCTGTGGGAGCTGGAGTCGGGGCGGCGGGTCCTGAACCGCGCCACCCTCCCGGACGTGGGCGAGGGGCGCTTCGACGACCCGGCCCAGCTCGGCGCCTTCCTCGACGCACTCCGCTGGGGCGCGGTCACCAGCGCCGAGACCACCGTCCTGCAGGCGCCGTTCCGGGCGGGCATCGCGGTCGAGGACTACCAGCTCGAGCCGGCCATCCGTGCCTTGCGCCTGCCCCGCGTCAACCTGCTGGTCGCTGATGACGTCGGTCTGGGCAAGACGATCGAGGCCGGCCTGGTCGTCCAGGAGCTCCTGCTCCGCAGCCGGGTCCGCCGGGTCATGGTGGTCTGCCCCGCGCACCTGACAGACAAGTGGCACGACGAGATGCTCGACCGGTTCGGCCTGGACTTCACGGTCGTCAACAGCGACACCGTCAGTCAGGTCCGTCGCGAGCGAGGTCTGCACGCCAACCCGTTCAAGGTCTACCCCTACACGATCGTGAGCCTGGCGTGGCTGCGCGGGCCCAAGGCGGGCCGTCTGCTCGACGAGGTGCTGTCGCACGGCGGTCCCGGGCGTGCCCGGCCGCTCGACCTGCTCATCGTCGACGAGGCGCACCACGTCGCGCCGCCCGGCAAGGGCCAGTACGCCGTCGACAGCCAGCAGACCAAGGTTGTCAAGCGGCTCGCCGACCAGGCCGAGCACCGGCTGTTCATGTCCGCGACGCCGCACAACGGCTACGCCGAGTCCTTCACCGCCCTGCTGGCGATGCTCGACCCGCAGCGCTTCGCCCGGGGGGTCGTGCCGGACCCGGCGGCGCTCAAGCAGATCCTCGTCCGCCGGCTGAAGACCGAGATCACCAACGCCGACGGCAGCCCGCGCTACCCGGCACGTGAGGCCAAGGACATCACCGTCACCTACCCCGAGGTCGAGCTGCAGGTCCAGCAGCTGCTCGCCGACTACACGCGAGCGCGCTCCGCCAAGGCCGCAGCCGCCCGCGCCAAGGCGAAGAAGGCAGGCATCGACCTGCTCGGCCTGCTGCTGAAGAAGCGCTACTTCAGCAGCCCAGCGGCGTTCAGCAGCACGATCCTGCAGGTCCGCGAGAACACGTTGCGCCCCGACCTGCAGTGGCCCAGCGACGACTACGCCATCGAGATCGACACCGATTACGCCCACGGCCTCGACGAGGACCGCCAGCAGCTGCTCGACGGCGACTTCTACGACGATGACGCCGTCGACGCCGCCGAGCAGGAGGCACTCGCCAAGGCCCAACGCGCGGCAGGCGAGGCGGACGAGCGGGAGGCAGAGCTGCTGCAGCAGCTCTGCGCCTGGGCCGAGCAGCACGGACACGAGACGGACGCCAAGGCCCGCGCCCTGCTCGACTTCCTGCGCGCCACCTGCCTGACCGACGGCGCCTGGAACGACGAGCGCGTCGTCGTCTTCACCGAGTACCGCGACACCCAGACCTGGCTGCTCGACCTGCTCGAGCGCCACGGCCTCGCGGAGCCCGGCCGGGTCGAGCTGCTGTACGGCGGCATGGACGACGACAAGCGCGCCGCCGTCATGCGCGCCTTCCAGCGCGACCCCGAGCAGCACGCGCTGCGCATCATCCTGGCCACCGACACCGCCAGCGAGGGCGTCGACCTGCAAACCTACTGCCACCGGCTGGTCAACTACGATCTGCCGTTCAACCCGAACCGCATGGAGCAGCGCGCCGGCCGCATCGACCGGTACGGGCAGAAGCACGTGCCGCTCGTCTACCACTTTGCCGGCAGCGACTGGCAGACCGCGAGCCAGGACAGCCTGCAGGGCGACCTGCAGTTCCTCATCATCATCGCGCGCAAGATCGCCACGGCGCGCGAGGACCTCGGGAGCGTCAACCCCGTCATCAGCGACGCCGTGGAGCGCCGCATGCTCGGCCGGCCTGCCCGTGACTTCGACGTCGACCGGACCCTCGCGAAGGCCAAGGCCGACCCCGCGCTCAAGGTGGAGCGGCAGCTGCGCGAGGAGACCGCCCGGCTCGCCGCCACCCTCGACGACAGCCGGCGCCAGCTGCACTGCTCACCGGCTGACATCGAGCGCGTCGTCCGCACCGGCCTGGCACTCGGTCGCCAGCCCGACCTCACGCCCGAGGACCGCGACGGCCACACCGTCTTCCACGTCGGCACCCTCACCGGCTCCTGGGCGCGCAGCGTCACCGACCTCACCGACCCCGACTACGGCCAGCGCCCCATCTCCTTCGACCCGGCGTACGCCGCTACCCGCCCCGACGTCGTCCTCGCCCACCTCAACCACCGCCTGGTCGCGATGGCGACCCGCCTGCTCCGCGCCGAGGTCTGGGGCAGCGACCGCAGCAGCCTCGCCCGAGTGGCCAGCATCCGGGTCGAGGGTCTGCAGACCGAGGTCCTCGCGGCCTACAGCCGCCTCGTCCTCATCGGCGCCGACGGCCAGCGACTGCACGAGGAGCTCGTCCCTGCCGGCGGCCTGCTGCGCGACGGCTCCTTCAACCGCCTGGGCGTCGGAGACCTCGCCGCCAGCCTCGACGCCGCCCTCGGCCCGGACGCTCGCCCCGCCGCAGCCGGGGAACAGGCCCGCCAGGCGCTCGTCGCTGCCTGGCCGAGGGTCAGCGGCAACCTGCGCGCCGCCATCGACGCCCGCGCCAAGGAGCGGCAGGAGAGCCTGGAGCGCGCCCTGTCCCGCCGGCAGGCCGAGGAAGAGGCGCGCACCGTCGCCTTGCTCGACTCCTTCCGCCACGCCCTGACCAGCGCGCTCGCCACGCAGGACGACCCGCAGCAGCTGTCCTTCGCCGACCTCGAGCCCGACGAGCGCCAGCAGCTCACCGCCGACCGCGCCGCCTGGCAGGAACGACTCGACCGGCTGCCGCGCGAGCAGGAGGAGGAGCTGGTCCGCATCAGGCAGCGCTACTCCCGAGTCGACTTCTTCACCTTCCCCGCCGCCGTCGTTCACCTCGTCCCTGCAGGAGCCGACCGATGAGCGCCCCCCGCCGCCGACGCGGACGCCGGCCCAGCACCACCGACTGGCTGCAGGTCCTCGACGTCGACGGCTCGTTCCTGGCCGCCCCCGTCGTGCAGGACACCTGGCCTGACGGCCTGCCCGCCCTCGACCAGCCGCGCATGACCGCCCTGCGCGAGACCAGCGCCCTGCTCGACGCCACCCCGGGCAGCCGCGACGCCTTCGTCCGCCACGTCCTGCTCGACACCCTCGACTGGCGCCACAACCTGTCCTGGGGGCCGGACGCCGCCGCGCTCGCCGTTCCCGTCCCCGAGCACGCCACGACCGTCGAAGTCACCTTCGCGCTGCGGGCGCAGGACGACCAAGGCGCCGTCCAAGACAGCCCGCTGCTGCTCGGCGCCGTCCTGCCGCCCCGCACCCCCACCACCGGGCGGGCCCCCGCTGGCAGCGGCACCTGGACGGCCGGCCCCGCTGACCGCCTCGCCCACGCCCTGCGCGTGCGCAAGGTCCCCCTCGGGCTGGTCACCAACGGCAACACCTGGACCCTCGTCACCGTCTCCGACGCCGGTGCCATGAGCACCGCCACATGGACCCGTCACGCCTGGCTGGAGGAGCCGCAGACCCTGCGGGCCTTCGTCGCCTTGCTCACCCGCACCCGCTTCTTCGGCGTCCCGGCCGACGCCACATTGCCCGGCCTGCTTACGCAGAGCCTCGCTCGGCAGGAGGAGGTCACCGAGCGACTTGCCGAGCAGTCCCAGGCCGTCGTCGAGATGCTCGTCGCCACCTTCGGCCGCTTGGACGCGCAGCACCGGGCCGAGCACGGCGAGCGCCTGCTGCCGGACGACGTCGGCCCGACCGAGGTCTACCAGGCCGCCGTCGCCGTCCTCATGCGCCTGGTCTTCCTGCTGTACGCCGAGGAGCGCGGCCTGCTGCCGCTCGACGACGACACCTACGCCAGTGCGTACGCCGTCAACACCCTCGCCGACGCGCTGCGCGACCGGGCGACCGACCACGGCGAAGACGCGCTCGAGCGCACCGCCACCGGCTGGTACCGGCTGCTCGCCCTATTCCGGGGCGTGCACCGAGGAGCCCGGCACGAGCAGCTCATCCTTCCCGCCTACGGCGGCAGCCTGTTCGACCCCGACCGCTTCTCCTGGCTGGAAGGACGTGCGAGCGTCGACCAGCCGCTCGGCAGCGGCGCGGTCCCCGCCATCGACGACCGGACCCTGCTCAAGGCCCTCGACTCCCTGCAGACCCTGCAGTTCGCCAAGGAGCGCCGCCAGGTCTCCTACCGGAGCCTCGACGTCGAGCAGATCGGTTACGTCTACGAAGGACTGCTCGACCAGGACGCCCGCACCGCCGACGACTGGGTCGTCAGCATCGCCGTCAGCGACAAGGACCCGCGCAAGAACGGTCCCGAACTCCGGCTCGCCGACCTCGAGGCCAAGCACGCCCAGGGCGACGACGCCCTTGCTGCCTGGCTCGTCGAGCAGATCAAGGCCGTCAAGGGCAACCGCAGCAAGACCAGCATCCTCAAGGCCCTCGCGCCGCTCACCGGCGACGAGCAGCGCGCCCTCCAGCGCCTGGTCCGCGAGTCGTGCGGCAACGACGACGACGTCACTGCCCGCGTGATGCCCTTCGCGCGACTGCTGCGGCTCGACCCGCGCGACCTGCCGGTCGTCTACCCGCCGGGCAGCCTCTACCTGACAGACAGCAGCGCCCGCGCCAACACCGGCGCGGTGTACACCCCGCGCTTCCTCGCCGAGCAGGTGGTCGAGAAGACGCTTGAGGCCATCGTCTACGCGCCCGGGCCGCTCGACACCGAGGACAAGAGCGCCTGGGTGCTGAAGACGCCCGAGCAGATCCTCGACCTGAAGATATGCGATATCGCCGCAGGCAGCGGCGCCTTTCTGGTCGCTGCCACCCGCTACCTCGCCGACCGGTTGCTGGCATCCCGCCGTCAGCACGCGGCCGCTCGCGCAACTGCTTACGAGGTAGCCGACGGGTTCGCCTCCGAGGGCGCGAGCCGGTCTGCGGTGCCGGGCCTGCATCAGGTCGCCAAGGCCCAGCAGGACGAGCTCGACGCCCGCCGGGCCATCATCGCCAACTGCATATACGGCGTCGACATCAATCCAATGGCTATCGAGATGGCCAAGTTGTCGCTGTGGATCACCGGCCTCGACCGTAACCGCCCCTTCAGCTTTCTCGATGACCACCTTGTCGATGGCGATAGCCTGATCGGGATCACCATGCCGCAACAACTCAGAGCCCTCCACCTTGATCCCACAAGAGGGCGAACGCTGCATAAGGACGCCCTCGACCTATTCCCATCAACCGTGGAGAGCGACCGCAAGGCCGCGAGCGAGCTTAGGCACCAAATTGCACTTGTGGGTGACCGCGACTTGCGAGATGCCGAAACGAAGAGTCGTCTCCTGCGGCGCGCGACGGAGACCACCAGCCGGCTGACGCTCGTCGCCGACGGCCTTGTGGCTGCTGGCCTTAACGGCGACTCGGACAAGGATTACCTCGTCTTGGCTGCGCTTGTAAGCGCCGCGAGCAGCGGCGATGACCCAAAGGACTCCGACCTCCGGCGATGGGTGGCTGCCCGGCTTGAGCGGAACGCGGGCGGGTCGTCCCAGCGGGCGATGCACTTCCCGCTGATCTTCCCTGAGGTCTTTTCCGGCGACAAGTCTGGATTTGACGCCGTTGTCGGGAATCCGCCATTCCTCGGGGCAAAAAAGATCAAGGGCGTGCTCGGCGCGGCCTATCGAGATCATCTCGTCCGCAGTGTGGCGCGGGGCAGAAGGGGGAATGCTGATCTAATCGCGTACATGTTACTGAGGGCGGTGGACTTGGTCGACCGGGATCGAGGCGTGGTCGGCCTTATCGGCACGAATACTCTGGCGCAGTCGGACACGCGTGAGGTTGGATTAGACGCTGTGGTGACTGCTGGCTTTGATATTCGGGTCGCGGTGAAGAGCGCGCCCTGGCCGACCAAGGCAGCGAGCCTTGAGTATTGCGTCGTCGCGGGGTCGATGCGGAAGGCGCGTCCCGGTGTACAAGCTTGTCTGGATGGCTCGCCCGTGCCTTCTATCCTCCCCAGCTTGGACGCGGCCCGTCGTGTCGGCGGTAACCCCTCCCGGCTGGCGGAGAATCGCGGCCTGCTCTATCAGGGCAGCAACGTAGTCGGGATGGGCTTCACCCTGACTGCTGAAGACGTTGGTGCGATGTTGGCTGCGAGGGCGAGTAATGCTGACGTTTTATTCCCATTCCTCAACGGCGACGACTTAAACACTCGGCCAGACAGCACTGCATCGCGGTGGATCATCAACTTCCGCGATTGGCCGGTGGCCAAAGCGGCTACATATGTTGAGCCCTTCGCCTGGGTTGTGGAGCGCGTCAAGCCGGACCGCGACCGCTTGCCCGACTACAAGAAGCGCGTACGTGACAAGTACTGGCAGTACGAGGCCCAGGCCAAGGGATTGTATACGGCTCTAAGGGACCTGGACCGTGCGTTCGCAATTGCACTCACCAGCAGTGTTGTCATGCCAGTTGTCGTGGACCCTCGCCAAGTATTCTCGCACGCACTTGGCGTGTTCGCGTCCGAAGACTGGGCGCTGTTCGCCGTGCTGTCAAGCGCTCCTCACTATTGTTGGACGCTCAGTCGGTCGTCCACGCTCGAGACTCGAATCCGCTACACCCCATCCGACAGCTTCGAGACGCTCCCCTTGCCGTCGTTCACCGAGCGAATGCGATCGGCCGGTGAAGCGCTTCATGCCGTGCGAACCGCCTTCATGCTGGACCGTGAGATTGGTCTAACGAAGACATACAGACTTGTCCATTCGCGAGCTTCAGTCGAAGCGGAAGTTGTCAAGATCCGCGACCGGCATGTGGACATAGATGTTGCGGTCTGCCAGGCCTACGGCTGGCCGGACTTAGCGGACCGGATGCGACATGACCATTATGACACCCGACAAGGTGTGCGCTGGACCGTACAGCCTGAGGTGCGGTCAGAACTCCTTGATCGTCTGCTTGAAGAGAACCACCGACGATACGCCCACCGGATGTCCACGGCGGACGCAAAGCCCGCAAGGTCGACTAGCCCAAGGGCCGGAGAGCGCGGGGAACGGACCGAGTGGCGTTGATGACTGGTCCGGATGCGCTCTCAGTTGGCTCAGCGACGACCTTCTTCGGTCCTTGGGAAGTCGTCATCTCTGACTGGCGGACAGCCTTGGACCAAATCGACCTGGTTCTCACTCGTGCCTCGCAAGCTCGTGAGCTGACCTGGCGAGGTGTTTCAGATGCGTCCTGGTCTCTCCATAGTTCTCTCTACCGGCACTTCCTGGCGCATGGCCTCAAGCCGACTGAGGACAAGCTTGTCAAGTTCGAGCAGGCCCTATTGCAGAAGGCGCGGAAGTCCTGGCGGTTCGACCATCACTCCGCGCTAGAGAGCCTTGCGCATATACAGCATTACGGAGGTCCGACCAGACTGCTAGACGTCACTTTCAACCCTCTGGTAGCCCTTTGGTTCGCGACCGAAACTAAGTTCGATAGGAGCGGTAAGCGTCTCCCCGACGTTGACGGCCGCATCTTCGCCTTCGACACCACCAGTCGTCAGATTGAGTTGGATCTCGTGTGGGGCAGTCGCGGCCTTCCGTGGCGGTCCCCTCCGACTGGGTGGAGGCATGACTTGCCACATGTCTGGCGTCCACCATCGTATAACGAACGAATCCCGGCGCAGAACAGCGCGTTTCTGCTGGGCGGGGTCCCTAGCTACACGACGGGCGGCAATCGCCAATACCGCAAAGCTCCTGGTCCAGCTTCGACTATGGGGCTATGGAGGATCCGGGAAGTGCTGGACGCGACGTCTGTCAATCTGCGCATGAACTCGCTCGACAGATCGCTACGCGCCAATGCGACTCCAGCGTACACTTTGAGAATCACCGCCGAAGCGAAAGAAGTCATCCGGAGGCGCCTTGAGGACAACTATGGTTTCAGTGTCTCGACGATATACCCAGACCTGTTCGGCTTGGCGAATAACATATCGAATGGTTTGTTGTGAGTGACTTCGACCTCGCGGCCCTTGGTCATGAAGGGCCTGGAGTGGCAGGAATGACTCCCGGTAAGCCCCGGCGAGGGCGGGAGTCGTCAAAAGTTCGATCGGAGGTTGTGCGGCTGCTGGCCAAAGATCTGCTCGGACCCTGGCTTGACGACGCATGCGAAGTGCTGCCACAGGGCGCAACGCCCGGCGAGCGCTACATCCTCGGTGTCCTCTCGCCGCGTGGCGCTGCGCTCGACGCCGGAGCGACCGACGTGACCGCGAAAGACGACGGCACCGGTGACGGTGCTGACGAGGCGGGAGCCGCCGCCGCCGCCGGGTCGATGTCCCCAGCGTCGACGGGCCTGTCGTTCCGCGTCGGCCTCGATGTCGAGCGGCTCGTCGTCGAGGCGTCGTGGGGGCGGTACGAGCAGGAACAGGTCGACACCGGCGACAGCGAGGCGGGCGAGCAGCGCCGCGCCTGGGTCCGCCGCCCCGAGCAGGTCGAAGTCGAGGTCGACCTCACCCAGGACGACCAGACCGTGCCGCTCCCGGGCGTTCCCGCAGGGGTCGTCGTCCGCAGCCGCATGCGCGTGGTGGGAAAGTGCCGGTTCGTCGACGTCTCGCTCGTCAACGGGCAGGCCGAGCCCAAGGACCGGCGCGACGCGGCCAAGCTCTTCCAGTGCCGGCTGCAGCTGCGCGCCCTCGACGGCGCGTCGGCGGTGTTCCTGCCGCACAGCGACGACAGCCATGCCGTGGCCGGCGACAACGCTGAGATCGGCGCGAAGGGTGACGCGGGCCCGGCGAGCGACCCCGAGGTCGCGGCGCTCGCGATGCTGTACCGGCAGGCGCTGCAGTTCGCCGTCGGCCGCAACTGCGCCCCCGTCGCGGATCGACGTGACGGCGAGGACCGCGCCTGGCGCCTGGCGAGCACGGCGCTCCCCACGTACGACATCGCACAGACAGTGGCCCCCGACGTCGCTCAGCAGCCGTTGCTCGCTGGGCTCGAGCTCGACATGCGCTGGCTCGGCACCGCCGATCGCGCCGACGTGCTTGCCGCCCTCTCACCGCTCACCGCCGGCTACGCCACTTGGCTCGACGAGCAAGCGCCACGCATCGACGGTGACCCCAGCCTGGCCAAGCACGAAGCTGCCGCCAGAAGCAACCTCGGCAAGGCCCGCACCATTGCCGCGCGCATGCAGGCCGGGCTCGACCTGCTCGGCGAGGACTCGCCGCGCGGCGCGCAGGCCTGGCAGGCCTGGCAGTTCGCCAACCTCGTCATGGCCGACCAGCGCCAGCGCACCGAGGTCGCCGCCCGCCGCACCAGCCCCGAGCAGCCGATCGGCGAGCTCTTGAAGCTCACCGACGATCCGAAGCTGCGATCCTGGCGGCCGTTCCAGCTCGCCTTCGTCCTGCTCAACCTGCCGTCGCTGGTCGATCCGGCGCACGACGAGCGCAACCTGCCCGACGCCGACGACGGCCCGGGGCTGCTCGACCTGCTCTTCTTCCCCACCGGAGGTGGCAAGACCGAGGCCTACCTCGGCCTCACCGCGTTCACGTTCGCCATCCGCCGGCTGCAGGGGGTCGTCGGCACCGGTGATGATGCCCGCGACGGTGGCGCCGGCGTCGCCGTCCTCATGCGCTACACGCTGCGACTCCTCACCGCCCAGCAGTTCCAGCGCGCTGCCGCCCTGGTCTGCGCCGCTGAGCAGCGCCGTCGAAAGGCGTCGACCGAGGTCGTCGACCCGTGGGGCGACGAGCCCTTCCGGATCGGGCTGTGGGTCGGGTCCGGCGTCTCGCCCAACTGGTACGAGGGTGCGAAGGAGGGCGTCGAGGCCGCCAAGGACCGGCAGGGCGCCAGCCAGCAGGGGAACCCGGTGCAGCTCGTCACCTGCCCGTGGTGCGCGCTGCCGCTGTCAGCGAAGAACGCCGACTGCGACGACGACCGGCGCCGCGTGCTGCTCTACTGCTCCGACCCGGACGGGCTCTGCGCCTTCGGGCGCAAGCAGAGCGCGCCGTACGGCGAGGGTCTTCCCGTCGTCACCGTCGACGAAGAGGTCTACCGGCTCGCCCCGTCGCTGGTCATCGGCACCGTCGACAAGTTCGCTCAGCTGCCGCTCAACGGGCAGACCGCACTGCTGTTCGGCCGGGCGCGCAGCCGCTGTGAGCGGCACGGTCTGCGCCACCCCGACCTCGAGGAGAAGGTCGGCTGCAAGAGCGTCCACCCGGCCAAGAAGGGCCTGTCGACCGCGAGGCCGCAGGACATCACCCCGCTGCGCCCGCCGGACCTCATCATCCAGGACGAGCTGCACCTGATCTCCGGTGCGCTCGGCACCATGGTCGGGCTGTACGACACCGTCGTCGACCACCTCGCCACGTGGACCGTCGACGACAAGCAGGTCCGGCCCAAGGTCGTCGCCTCCACCGCCACCGTGCGCCGCGCCGACAGCCAGGTCCACGCGCTGTTCGCCCGCAAGACCGCCGTCTTCCCACCACCGCTGTTCGACGCCGGCGACACCTTCTTCTCCCAGCAGGTGCCCGTCACCGACGAGCGGCCCGGCCGCCGCTACCTCGGCATCTGCGCCCACGGCGTACGGCTCAAGCAGGTGCAGATCCGTGTCGCGCAGATCTTGCTCGGCGCGGCGCAGAGCGAGTTCGACAAGCACGACGGGCAGGGCCGCAACCCTGCGGACCCCTACATGACGTTGGTCGACTACTTCTCCTCGACCGTCGAGCTCGCCGGCATGCGGCGCATGGTCGAGGACGACATCACCCGGCGCGTCCGCAGGCTCAGCCGGCGCGGCCTGTCGAACCGCCCGACCCCGCTGGTGCTCACCGAGCTCACCAGCCGAATCAACTCCGCCGACATCGCGCAGGCCTTGGCCGCCGCTGGCAACGAGTTCCGTACCGACCTCGACAGCACCGCAGCGCACCAGCACCTCAGCGCGCTGCTCAAGGCCTGCCGCGACGCAGCGTCGCCGAAGGAGAAGAAGGCGGCCGAGCAGGCCTACGAGGCGTTCGTCGGGCAGCGGTCATTCCGCGACCGCCCCATCGACGTGCTGCTGGCCACCAGCATGCTGCAGGTCGGCGTGGACGTCGCCCGGCTCGGCCTGATGGTCGTCACCGGGCAGCCGAAGAACAGCGCCGAGTACATCCAGGCGTCGTCCCGTGTCGGCCGGGCCAGCGACCGGCCCGGATTAGTCGCCGTGATCTACAACTGGGCGCGGCCGCGCGACCTCGCGCACTTCGAGACGTTCAGCCACTTCCACGAGACGGCGTACGCCAAGGTCGAGGCGCTGTCGGTGACGCCGTTCGCTGACCGTGCCATGGACCGAGGTCTCGCCGCTGTCCTCGTCGCGCTGCTGCGCCACGCCCGGCCGGAGTTCGAGCCCGAAGGTGGGGCGCACAAGGTGCCGGACGCGCGACACGACACCGACGTGGCCTCCCTCGTCGAGGTGCTCGCTACTCGGGCCGGTTACGTCACCGGCGACCCGGCCGTCGCGCAGCGAGCTCGACAGCACGCGGAATCGCTGCTCGACCTGTGGGCGACGCGGCGCAAGAGCCTGGACAACGCCGCGCTCACCTACCGCAAGCGCAGTGACAGCACCGTCCCGCTGCTGCAGGCCAGCCCGACCCGCAGCGAGGAGTTCAGCGTCGGCTGGTCGCTGCGCGAGGTCGAGCCCGAGATCAACCTCGTCATCAACGTGCCGGCGCCCGAGGTCGCCGAGAGCCCGCCCTGGACCTACGGCCCGCCCAAGCAGGACGTCGCCCCGGTCCCCGAGGACGTCGACCCCGACGAGGACGATGAGGACGACGACGTGCTCCTCGCGAGCAAGGGTGGCCTCGACGAGCTCGGCCCGCTGAGCAACGACCTCGGCCCGGCGCCGGTGGGGGAGGCAGCCGTATGAGCAGCGACAAGCAGATGGTCCGGGTCGGCACCGAGCGGCCCAACGCGCTGCTCTTCACCGGCGGCGTCGGCGCACTGGTCGACCTGCCGAACCTCAGCGTCATAGTGCGGGGCCTCGACGCCTGGGACCACAGCAAGAGCGAGCTGGCCGACCTCACCGAGCCGCGCCTGCTGCGCAACGTCAGGGCCGTGCTCGGTCATCAGGTCGCCGCGCTCAAGCCGGCCCCGTACCTGGAGCGCGGGCCGGGGGAGAAGCCCACCGGTGACCATGCTCGCGTCGGCGTGCCGGTCACGCCGTTCCCGCGCTGGATGCGCTGCAGCCGCTGCAGCTTGCTCACTGCAGTGCAGGCCGACGGCAGCAGCGGAGCGTTCCTGTTCCGCAACAGCAACCCCTACAAGCCCGACGAAGCGCGCTTCGTCCACGAGAACTGCCCTCAGGCGCGCCAGGCCAAGGTCAAGCCGAGCGCACTGCCGGCCCGCTTCGTGCTGGCGTGCAAGGACGGCCACCTCGACGAGTTCCCGTACGTCGCCTACGTCCACCGGGGCAAGGACTGCCCGAAGGGCGTCGACAGCCGGCTGGAGTTCCACGACCCGGGGCTGAACGCCGGGTCGGCGATCAGCCTCTACTGCAGCTGCGGCGCCAAGCGGACGATGCGCGACGCGCTCAAGCACCACAGCGAGCCGTACAAGGAGATATTGCCGTTGTGCCGAGGGCGCAACCCGCACCTCGGCGCCTTCGAGCAGGCCGGCTGTGGCAAGACGGTCCGGGCGATGGTGCTCGGCGCGAGCAATCAGTGGTTCAGCCTCCTGGCTCGGGCGCTCTACGTGCCGGACCAGACCAGCGCGCTGAACGATGCCGTCACCAAGCACTGGCCCAAGCTCGCCTCCGTCGAGAGTCGCGCGGACCTCGCTGGAGCGGTGAAGTACGCCGACGAGCTCAAGCCGCTCAAGGACCTCGACCTGGACAAGGTGTGGGCCGAGATCCAGCGCCGGCTCGACGACGTCCCCGCCGAGGCCGAGGACCTGACCGAGCGCGAGTACGCCGCGCTGGTGGACCCGACCAAGGCCGCCAAGGGCGATCCGGACTTCGAGGCGCGCATCGTCTCGAACGTCCCGCCAGGCTGGGAGCCGCTGCTGGCGCAAGTCGTCGCGGTCACCCGACTTCGCGAGACCAAGGCGCTGCTCGGCTTCACCCGCATCGACGCACCCGAGTACGGCGAGGTCGAGCCCGACTCCGTCCAACGGGCCCCGCTCGTGCGCGGCGGCAAGCCGACATGGGTGCCGGCCGCTGTGACCCGTGGGGAGGGCATCTTCCTCCGGCTCAACGACGCGACGTTGAGCGCGTGGGAGGTGGTCGCAGAGACCAGCCCGCACCTCGAGAACCTGCGCCGAGCGCACCGGCAGTGGCGGATCAACCGTGCGATGAAGGGTCCCCACGACGACTACTGGCCCGGCGACCGCTACCTGCTGCTGCACACTCTGAGCCACCTGCTCATCCGGGAGATCGCCCTGGAATGCGGGTACGCCAGCGCGAGCATCACCGAGCGGATCTACGCCGCCACCGCTGACGGCCGCGACGAGGCCGGGGTCCTGCTCTACACGGCGGCATCGGACAGCGAGGGAACGCTCGGGGGGCTGGTGCGGCTCGCGCAGCCCAGCGAGCTCGGGCGCCTGCTGCGGTCCGCCTTCGCCAACGCCCGTCGGTGCTCCAGCGACCCGCTCTGCGGCGACCACGCGCCGCTGGACACCGAGGACACGCTGCACGGCGCCGCCTGCCACGCCTGCCTGTTCGCGTCCGAGACGAGCTGCCAGCGGGGCAACCGCTTCCTCGACCGGCGTCTCGTGGTGCCCGTGGACGGCAAGGAGCCCCAGCTCGACCTGCTGCACCACCTCGGCGGCCTGCCCGAGCCGGTCTGATGCCCGTCCCGGCGTCGCTTCTCAAGGAGTGTGCCCGGCTCGGTCGCGAGCTGACGCCAGGACACGCGCGCGAGCTGGCGTCTGCGCTGAGCGTCTTCCCGAGCCGCACGGGTGCAGACGGAGCCACTGCGGCTGTGCCGACCCAGCACTTCGCCGCCGTGGTGAAGCGGCTGCTGCACGTGTGGGACGCGCACCCCGCGGTCGGCGGGCCCGAGCTCGGCAGCGCCCTTGCGGGAGCGGCGTACGCACACGAGCTGGCACGGACCGAGCCCGAGCTCGAGCTGGTCATGAGCGGACCGTCCTCCTCGGCGATCCACGCCCGCCGCACCGACGCCGTGCTGCTGGAGGTCATCGCCAGCGCCGAGAGCTCGCTGCTGCTGGTGACCTACTCGCTGTCGATGTACCCGGAGCTGAAGCAGGCGCTCAAGGACGGCATCGCGCGAGGTGTGTCCATCACGGTGCTCGCGGAGGACCCGTTGGACAACGACAAGTTCGACAAGAACCCCGCGATCGCGCTCGCCGGCCTGGCGGTGACACGGCTGCGCTGGCCTCGAGAGCAGCGGCCGGAGGGCTGGACCTCGCTGCACGCCAAGATCGCAGTCGCCGATGAGCACACCGTGCTGCTGACAAGCGCGAACCTCAGCCACAAGGCGGCGGGCGACAACTTCGAAGCCGGCGTGCTCATCCGCGGCGGGGACTGGGGCCTTCGCATCCGGGAGCACGTCACCCGCCAGCGCGCGTCAGGAGTGCTCGTCGACAGCTGACCTCAGTCGCTGGCGCTTACCAGTTCGAGCCTCAGTCCCTCGGCGGATAGCCAGATCCTGGTAGCTACCGTAGCCAGCTCGGATGCCCGGGTTGCAATGACTGCCTCGTCCCACTCCGGCTGTCCCGCGATCCAGTTGTTGATCTGCAGCGCAGACTGCGCTGCCAGTTCCGGCTGCTTGGCCGTCCAGGGCCCGTTGGACACAGACTGGTTGAAGGTCGCGCTCACCAGCGTGAGGTTGCCGAGCCGGTCCTTTGCGGCGTCCCGCTCGACTTCCGCCAGCGCACGCTGTGCTTCGTCGCCTTCCCCGACCGGCATTGGCCAGTGGTCGCGCCAGGCGCGAGGCATGACGTGCTCGATCTGCAGGCTCTCGTAGTCGAAGGTCGCCGACTCCGTCTTCTTGTTCTCGTCGCGCAGCCGCTCGTCGATGGCCCCGAGCAGCAGTCGGATGCGCTCCTGCGAGAAGTTGTTGTAGAAGCGATTGCCGACGAAGGACGTGAGGACTGCGTCGTCGCTGGGCCACGCGAGTGAGTTCGGCGCAGCCTCGAGAGCTGCGAGGACGGCTTCGGCAACCGACCCGTCGGGAGCGGCTGCAGCCCGCCGTGCGTCCTTGAGGACCGCGAGGAAGGCGGCGTTGTACCCGCGCGTGTTGGCGCCGATGATCATTCGGCGCACGGCCCAGGACTCGATGCTCCGAATACAGGCCTCGTGCTCCGCGAGCGTGAGCCGAGAGACCGGCAGCGTCCGGAGCCACGCGAGTAGGGGGACGGCAGTCAGGATCTTCAGCCTGTCGAGCCGCTGGTAACCCCTCGCCAGGACCGCCGAGCCGGGGTCGCCGACGCCGTAGATCGCACGGTAGGCCTGTCCGTAGGCATGCAGCTCCTGGAGGATGTCCTCGGTCTTCCTGTCGACCAGCGACAGGTAGCTGCGGACCTGGCCGTAGAGGTGAGCGACGCTAGCTTCAGCCCCTGAGGTCGCCGTCAGCCAGACCGACAGGATGACGTCGCGCCGAGCGCGTGCAGCGTGGCCAGTGCCCACCTGCACCTTCCACCAAGGGTCGTCGAAGTCCGCCCAGTAGGCGTCGTACAGCTTCTCCAGCTGCTTCTCGTCCGCCAGCTCGCCGCGGAGGAACAGCAGGTTCTTGACGAGGTCGTTCGCTGAGAGCGGCGTCTGCCGGCCGTTGAGCACTTCAAAGATCACCTGCGCGTCGTCGTTCTCCTCGAGATCGATGACGACGAGCTTGAAGAGGTCGAGCAATGCGTCGACCAGGTCGTCTGTCCTGTCGGTGCCGTCAACACCGGTCCTGGCTTCCTGTGCGGCGGCACGGAAGTAAGCGCGGGCCTCCAGGTACAGGTGGCCCTTGACTGGCGGCAGCGCGTCGCCCATGGCCTCAGGCCAGACCAGTCGGTCCTTGCGGCGCGGCCAGAGCTTGTGCTTCTCGTGATCGGCGTCGACGACGTCCGACGGGTTCTCCAACAGGCGGCGCACCTGCTTGACCCGTGGTGAGCCGACCTCGATCAGCACGTCGAGGACGCCTCGTACGAGGAGCTGCAGGGTCGTCAGTCGCTGTTGACCGTCGATGACGGCTCGAAGGTCAAGCCCGCCGGCTGGCGACGGCAGCTGGTCGCAGACGATCGCTCCCAAGAAGTGGGGAGACACAGACTTCTCGGCGCTTGCCCTCGACGACCCCGTCGCGGCAGCGAAGGCGCGAGCCTGTCCCAGGCGTTCAGCAGCCGTGTCCAGGTCCTCGAACAGCAGCTGCCACTGGCCCTGCTGCGTCCACTCGTAGTCCCGCTGGAAGGTCGGGATGACGTAGCGCCGCTCTGGCGTCAGGATCTGCTTGAGTTCGTACGTGTAGGCCTGCACTTCCGCTCCCTGCGATAGCCACTGCCAACAGCCTGTCAGGAGCATCTCGTCGTGTCAGGCGCCTCGGTGCGGCGCTGACTCTCGCGAGGTGCTGACTCAGAGGATCTTGCGCACGCGGTGCCTGCTGTTGCGGTTCACATGCTCGACCGATGTCCCTATGGCGCTTCTGGCGACGCTGGCAGCATCAGCGCACGTGCGGCACATCTCGCGCGGCTGCCGGCAGCGTCGCCATCCACAGCGGAAGCACACCGGCACCAGTTCGAACGTCTTGCATCGCTTGCACGAGGGCCGTGGCGTCAGGGGGGTCACGAACTCCGCGAGACACCAGGTGCACCGGAATCGGCCCTTGGGCGTTTCGGTGCGAGCTCGCTGTCGCCGCTGTTCCTCTTGCTTCTCGAGCACCTTGAGCGCCTCCCGCCGCTCCAGCTCCTGGCGCCGCTGAGCGTCGAGTGCCTCGGGTTGGCTCGCAGCGCTGACGATGCGCGCGACGGCAGCTGGCGTATCGGCCAGCACTGCCGGGTTCGTCAGGCGCAAGACCCGGAACCCGTACTCGCGCATGACGTCATCACGCTGGCGATCCGGAGCGACGCGGGCATCGTGGCTGTCTCCGTCGACCTCGATGACGAGCCGAGCTGCGGGGCAGTAGAAGTCTGCGATGTAGCGGCTGCCGATGACGTGCTGCGTCCAGAACAACAGATCACCTGGGCGGCGGCGAAGTTCCCGCCACAGCTGTGCCTCGGCCCTCGTGGGCTCGCGCCGCATCCGCTCGGCTCGATCCCTGAGTGTCTGCTGCCACTCACCGACCCGCACCCGCGCCCCCTTCGACAAGTCGGCCAACACGAAGGGCCGCCGGCAGTCCGCGCTAGTTCTTGTTGCCCGAGTCGCGGAGCTTGCGGCCTACATGCCCAACGACGAAGCACTGCGCCTTCGCGTCCTGGTACCAGTAGATCCTGAGGATCGTCGCGACCGGCCCCGTACCGCGACGAACATGCGGACCGAGGTTCACCCGCTCTCCGTTGTACTCCCGTGCGTAGTCCACGGCGTAGGCGTTCAGCGCTGTCGTGCTGACTCCGTCGCGGTAGGCGCTGCACCGTCGCTTGAGGGCCTCGTGCGGCCCGGCGGCCAGCTCGCCGGATCGCCACTCCTCGACGACGCCGTTGAGCATCAGCAGGTCCGCCAGGACTCGCTGTGGATCTTCGTACTGACTCTCCTCGGCGCTCTCGAAGGCTTCGGGCAGGAAGACGAGGCCAGGGCATGTCTTCGCGGCACGCTGAGCTGCTTCCAGCACCGTCCTCGGCGGGTCCTGCTCGTCGTCGACGTCACTGTCTGAGCCTTCGGACCTCGCGAAGGCGAGGGCCTTGGCCAGTTCACGGGCTTGCGCGTTGGCTCGGTCGCGCTCCTCTCGAAGTGCCTCGAGCTCCACAGCCGCATCGAGCAGCTCCTCCTCGGACTGCTGGAGTCGGAACTGCGCCTCCTCGTACTCCGCGCTGAAGGCGCTCCAGGTCTCGGCGTCGACGCCACCCTTCACCGGCACGTCGATGGACTCGATGCGCGCTCGCGCCGCCTCCCGCTCAGTGGTGCGCTCTGCAAGGTCACCGGCGCGTTCTTCCAAGCGCAGCCGTCTGCGCAACTCTGGCTCGCCGATCGACAGCCCAGCGCTACGCCCGACGAGATCCAGGATGTCGTTTACGACGCCGTCGGGTCCGAGGTGCGCAAGTGTGCCGCCGACGTAGGCCCGGTGGTGGTAGGGATCGTCGCTCGGAGTCATTCCTGGCCAATAGATCCGCAGCGCGCCGCGATAGCAACTCAGGCTCTTGCCGATCGCGTCGGTCACGAGGAATGCGGCGCTCTGACCCACCAGCACGACGTGAGCCAGGCCCAAGAGGCGGTCGGCTAGGTGCGCCGCTCTGACGAAGGGTTGTCCGTTCTCCTGCGTCGAGATCGCCACGACCGGCAGACGGCGACCGGCGTCCAGCAGGTGAGCGACGTAATCGCCGACGGCCGCCTCGTCGATCACCTTCCACTGTCCGAGTCGCCGCCCGTCGATCTGCACATCCATCGAGTCCACGACGTCGCGGATGGCCCCCGGACGGCCTACGGCGTAGCGGGGCCGAGCGACGACTCCGTCGAGTGCCGAGTACAAGAGAACGCGCGCTCTCAACCAGAGGTGACCGTCCTCGACGCCGAGGTCGATGAGAGTCCGCCACCGGAAGCCCGGGTCTGCGCTGTTCACCTGGTCGACGGCCAGGCTGAAGAGGCCGCCTGCCGCTCCGAAGCGGCAGCTCCACTCCAAGGACGCACCGTCGCTCGAGGCGCCTCGACCCGTGCCGAGAGGAGTCACCTCCACACCGAAGCGCCTACTGACCCATGCGCTCACCGCGACGATAGCGTCGTCGAGACCCGAGGTCCCGTCCGACGTCGGCAAGGGCAGGTGCGCTGCATACACCGTCTGCATCAGTCGATCCGCCTTCGAGGTCTTCCAGTCGAGCACGTTCTCGCTGCGTGCAGGCCGTTCTCGTCGTTCGACGCGGTGCCGGAGCGAGGGCTGTGCTCTCGAGTCCGCGGGCTCAGAACTTCCACTCGTGGTCGGGATCGTCCAGCGCTGCTCGGAGGCTGCCCAGGTCGGTCAGAGCGGCCAACGGTGACTGCTCGGCGAGCTTGACCAGCGTCCCGAGACTGACCTGCATGGCGTTCACGTCCCCGACCTCGGCTGCGCGGTCGAAGCGCTCGAAGAGGTCGTCGAAGTTCTGCCGGCGCTCAGCGAAGGCCTGAGCGAAGTAGTCATGCAGCACTCGCTCTGCCGCCTGGATGCGGGCGATCTCGAGCCGTTCGTAGGTCTGGATCTCAGTCCGCTTTGTCTCCTGCTCCTGCTTGAGGACCAGGTACTCCTTCGTCGCACTGACCATGTTGTTCAGGGCTGCAGCAGCGTCGATGGAGCTGACCGCGCCAGTGACCTTGGGCAGGACCTCGCCGGTCAACGGCTTGCTGTCCTTCACTGGGCCTCCTTGTACTTGAGGATCAACTTGAGCGTGTCGTGGTTGAGTACTCCGTCGTCGTTCAATACGGGTGTCGCGACGACGTCGCGGACGGCGAAGGTCAAGCGCAACGCATCCTGGAATCGCTGCTGGTGCTGCGCTGGGTCCCAGTCCTCGCTCTCAAGCAGGTCAAGGGCTGCTGTCGCGCGAGCTCGCAATCGCTGCAGGACGCCCGTCAGCTCGGCTACTCGCTCGTCGACGGACGTGAGGAGCCCCTGGAACTGCTTCTGGTTGGCCAAGGCGACGTTGACCTCGGCGACGAACTCGCGTGCGCGGGTGACCGCCTTCTCGCCCTGCTTGTTCAGCACCAGCCCCCCGACGAGCAGAGTCGGTCCCACAGTGACGACGTTGAGCGCAGTCGCGCCGAGCGCCACACCGCCCCCGCCGCTGGCGAGACTCCCGCCACCTAGCCAAGCCATGGTGGCGTTCTGTGCCGCAACACCCGAGAGTCCGCCGATCGCCGTCCCGGTGCTCGCCGTACCGAGTGCGCCGACCGCCATGGGAATACCCGAGTAGGCGGCTGCTCCCGTGAACCCTGCCTTCGCCGCTCCAGCCAGCACATCGACCGGCTCCGCGAGAGGACCGCCGAACTGGTCGAACTCCTGGCGTACGTCAGTTTCGAGGCCGTCAAGGAGGTTCTTCGGGTCGTGGCTCGCCTGCCGTTCGATACGGAGCAGGAACTCGATCATGCGGGTGATGACGAGCGCGATCGTCTCCTGCTGAAGGTCGCCGTAGCCTTGGATCCGGTCGTTCGTCTCCTCGACGGCGGCGTTCGTCGAGGCCAAGCCCTGCTCGAAGCGCCCCTGAGCCTCTGCAGCTGTGCGCTTCGCCTGGGCCAGCTTGTTCGCGCCGCTGGCGCCGTTAAAGACGCCGGCACCTCCCGTGAGGACGCCGGTGCCGATCAGCGCAAGGGGGATCAGTGGCAACACCATGGCGCTTCCTCTCGGTCGTCGCCTGAGCATGACGCAGGCGAAGGCCGGGGCGGGGCCGTTCGTGGCAGACAGGTCCCCGACCAAGCCGAGGTGGCCGGCGCACTCCGGGGGCTGGTCGGCTTGACCTGCGGCGATGTGTAGGCGGCGATGGCGGGGCGCCCACGTCGCCGGCACCCGCAAACGTGCAGCCGGTCGGCGCACGCATGCCACGCATGACACCCGCTTCCCAGCGTTAATCGGGCTTCTCGCAAGTCCAGAGCTTGCCCGTGCACCCCTGGCAGTGTGGGGGTCAGGGGTTCGAGTCCCCTCAACTCCACCCGCGCACGAGGGCCCGCCGACCTGGGAGACCAGGACGGCGGGCCCTCGTCGTCGTGCGCGACCTCAGCCCGCGCGCGAGGCCAGTCGCCGGCGCGCGCGGCCGTGGCGCAGGGCGTGCGCGGCGTCTCGGGCGATGTAGTCGACGGCGGCGGAGGCCGCCGGCAGGTCGAGCCGGGGCTCCTGCCCGGCGGCCGTGCGGGCGAGCTGCAGCCGGTGCCAGCCCGAGCTGGCCGCCGCCCCCAGCAGGCGCCGCACGGGCGCCGGCCCCTGCAGCCGCGGCGCCGGCCGGTCGAGCACGTCGACCTCGCCGCGGACGAGCGCACCGGCCAGCTCGGGCCGGACGGCGAGCGGGCGGCCGACGCCCACCAGCGAGGCGACGCCCGAGTCGAGCGCCTGCTCGACGGCCGCCCGCGTGCGGAAGCCCCCGGTCAGCACGACGGGCAC
>CANKBT010000002.1 GCA_947479995.1 Frankiaceae bacterium
GGCGGTCGGCTCCGGCACCTTCACCGGCGACGTGCTGGCCCGCCTCGGCGTCGACCACGCGCTCGCCGGCTCGCCCGAGCGCTACCCGCGCTTCACGCCGCCGGGCCCGCCGGTCGACCTCGTCGTGCTGCCCGACGAGCCGTACCTGTTCACGCCCGACGACGGCCCCGAGGCCTTCCCCGGCACGCGCGCCGCGTGCGTCAGCGGGCGCCACCTCACGTGGTACGGCCCGTCGCTCGTCGAGGCCCGCGCGGTGCTCACCGCGCAGCTGGCCGCGGCCCGCTGAGCGGCCCCCGTGGCCGGTGCGGTCAGGGCAGCCGCAGGCTCGTGCTGCGCCGCGTCTCGACGAAGCCCAGCGCGGCGTAGAGGCGGGCGGCGGGGTTGCCGTCGGTGACGGTGAGCCCGAGCGTCGGCAGGCCGGCGAGGGCCAGGCCGTTGAGCGCGTGCTCGAGCAGCACGTGCCCGAGGCCGCGGCCCTGCGCCGAGGGGTGCACGGCGACGTCGAGCACCCAGGCCGTCGGGGCGTCGGCCCACGGCACCGGCCCGGCGGTGAGCACGTGCCCGACGAGCGCGCCCTGCGCGTCGAGCAGCCGGGCGCTGCTCGCCGCCAGCGGCGGTGCCGGGCGGCCGCTGGCGAAGACCTCGCGCAGCGCGCGCTCGTCCTGCGCCTCGTCGAGGCCGTACGCCGCGACCCGCAGGTCGGCCAGCCGCTCGTCCCAGGCCGCGGGCACGATGGCCAGGCCCGCGGGGAGCAGGGTCGGCGCCGGCAGCGGCGACGCCGCCCGCGCCATGTCGCGCGAGCGCCGCACCACGCGGGCGCCCGCCGCCTCCAGCGCCGGCACCAGCGGCTCGTCCGCCTGCACGCCGACGCGCGCGCCGGGCAGCGCCTGCACGAGTGCGGCCGCGGCGTCGTCCGGCGTCGCGCCCGGCAGCACCTCGACGCGCGAGACGACGTGCTCGTGCCCGTCGTCGCGGACGTCGGCGCGCACCGCCTCGCGGCCGCCGTGCGCCAGCACCCTGGCGGTCACGTGAAGGAGTGCTCCGGTCCGGGGAAGCGGCCCTCGCGCACGTCCTCGTCGAAGGCGCGGACGGCCTCGGTGAGCACGCCGCGCAGGTCGGCGTAGCGCTTGACGAAGGTGAGCGGCGCCCCGGGCGTCAGCCCGGCCATGTCGGTCCAGACGAGCACCTGCGCGTCGCAGTCGACGCCGGCGCCGATGCCGACGGTGGGCACGGCCAGCTGCGCGGTCACCTGCGCGGCGAGCGCCGCGGGCACGCCCTCGAGCACGACGGCGAAGGCGCCGGCGCGCTCGAGCGCCAGGGCGTCGTCGACGAGCGCCTGCGCGGCCTCGCCGCGCCCCTGCACGCGACGGCCCATGACGAGCTCGGACTGCGGCGTGAGCCCGACGTGGCCCATGACCGGCACGCCGGCCTGCACGAGCAGCTCGACGGCCGGCGCGACGCGCACGCCGCCCTCGAGCTTCACCGCCTGGGCGCCGCCCTCCTTGAGGAAGCGCACGGCCGTGCCGAGCGCCTGCTCGGGCCCGGCCTGGTAGGTGCCGAAGGGCAGGTCGGCGACGACCAGGGCCCGGCGGGTGGAGCGCACCACGGCCTGCACCATCGGCAGCAGCTCCTCGACCGTGACCTGCACCGTGGTCGGGTGGCCGAGCACCACGTTGGCCGCGCTGTCGCCGACGAGCAGCACGGGCACGCCCGCCTCGTCGAACAGCCCGGCGGTCAGCGCGTCGTACGAGGTGAGCATCGCCCACCGCTCGCCGCGCGCCTTGGCGCGCTGCAGGTCGCGGGGGGTGACGCGGCGGCTGGTGACGCCTCCGTACAGGGCGGGGATCTCGGTCATGCGGGTGCCTCCTGGTGGCGTCCCTCGAGGCGCCGCACGGCGTCCCCGGGTGCCGTCACGATGCCACCCGGGCGTCAGGCGCCCTCGGGCCGGGCCTCGACCGGCTCGGGCTCGCCCGGTGCCACGACCTCGCGCCAGCGCGACGTGATGGGCAGCCGGCGGTCGCGGCCGAACGCCCGGCCGGTCACCTTCGGCCCGGGCGGGCCCTGCCGCCGCTTGTACTCCGCGGCGTCGACGAGCCGGACGACGCGGTCGACGAGCGCGGCGTCGAAGCCGGCCTCGACCAGCTCGGCGCGCCCCCGGTCGTGCTCGACGTAGGCGTCGAGGAGCGCGTCGAGCACCGCGTAGTCGGGCAGCCGGTCGCTGTCGAGCTGCCCCGGCGCGAGCTCCGCGCTCGGCGGCTTGCTGATGCTGTCCGGCGGGATGACCTCGCCCTGCGTGTTGCGCCAGCGCGCCAGCCGCCAGACCAGCGTCTTGGGCACGTCCTTGATCGGGGCGAAGCCGCCGGCGCTGTCGCCGTAGAGCGTCGAGAAGCCGGTGGCCAGCTCGCTCTTGTTGCCGGTGGTGAGCACGAGGTGCCCGTGCTGGTTGGACAGTCCCATGAGCAGCGTGCCGCGCACGCGCGCCTGCAGGTTCTCCAGCGCGACGCCGTCGAGGTGCACCGCGGCGGTGAAGGCCTCGACCACGGGCGCGATCGGCACGACCTGCCACGCCAGCCCCTGGCGGCGCGCGAGGTCCTCGGCGTCGGTGACCGAGTGGCTGCTGCTCCACCCGCTCGGCATGCCGACGACGTGCACGCGCTCGGGGCCGAGCGCGTCGCACGCGATCGTCGCGACGACGGCGCTGTCGATGCCGCCCGAGAGCCCGAGCACCACCGAGGCGAAGCCGTTCTTGTCGACGTAGTCGCGCGTCGCGGTGACGAGCGCGCCCCACACCTCGGCCTCGTCGTCCAGCGGCGCCGCCACGACCGGCGCGAGCGGCGCGTACGCCGGCAGCGGGTCGTCCGCGAGCACGCGGTGCTCGACCGCGAGCTCGCCGACCTGCCCGGTGCGCTGCAGCGTGCGCGCGGGCAGGTCGAGGTCGACGACGAGCAGGTGCGGCTCCCACTGCGGGGCGCGGGCGACCACCTCGCCCGCGGCGTCGACGACGAGCGAGTCGCCGTCGAAGACCAGCTCGTCCTGCCCGCCGACCATGTTGACGTAGGCGATCGCGCAGCCGGCCTCGCGCGCGCGGCGGCGCACCAGCGCGCCGCGCACGTCGTCCTTGTCGCGCTCGTACGGCGAGCCGTTGAGGCACAGCAGCAGGCCGACGCCCGCCTCGCGCGCGGTGGCGACCGGGCCGCCCTCCTGCCACAGGTCCTCGCAGACGGCGAGCCCGACGTCGACGCCGTGCAGCCGCACGACGGGGAAGCGGTCGCCGCGCACGAAGTAGCGGAACTCGTCGAAGACGCCGTAGTTCGGCAGGTGGTGCTTGGCGTAGCGCGCGACCACCTCGCCGCGGTGCAGCACGGCGGCGCTGTTCTGCGGCTCGCCGGCGGGGCGGCCGAGCGCCGGCACCGGGTGCTCGGTGCGGCCGCAGTAGCCGACGACGACGGCCAGCTCGCCGGCGCCCTCGTCGGCCAGGCGGGCCGCCAGCGCCGTCAGCGCGTCGAGCGAGGCCTGCACGAACGACCCGCGCAGCACGAGGTCCTCCGGCGGGTAGCCGGTGAGCACCATCTCGGGGAGCACGACCGCGTGCGCGCCGGCGGCGAGGGCGTCGGCCGCGGCCCGCGCGACGAGGTCGGCGTTGCCGGGCAGGTCGCCGACGACGGGGTCGACCTGGGCGAGGGCGATGCGCAGCTGGGCCATGGCCCCACGGTACGGAGGCGCCGCCGGGGTGGCGTGATGAGGTGAGGTTCCCCTAACCTGCGGCCATGATCCTCGACCTGCGCATCGACGGCCGCATCACCGCGGCGTCGGTCGACGCCCTCGCCACGCCCCTGTTCGCCGCCGTCGACCGGGCCGCCCCGTTCGCGGTGCTGTTCGACCGCCGCACGATGACGGCGCCGACCGCCGACGGCCGCGAGGCCCTCGAGGCGGCGTTCGCGCGCTGGGAGGGCGTCGAGGCCCACTGCGTCGCGTGGGCCGACCTGCTCGACGAGCGCCGGGCCGGCTCGCTCGCGCGCGCCACCGCGGCCGCCGCCGAGGCCGGCGAGCCGGAGCCGCACGACCACGAGCACGCCTACCCGCAGCAGACCTTCACCGACGAGCCGGCCGCCCGCGCGTGGCTGGCCGCCGCCCTCGCGCCGGTGACGGCGTGAGGGGGCGCGCCGGGCTGCTCGCGCTCGCGCTGGCCCTCACCGCGTGCGGCGGCGAGGACGACGACGGCGGCAGCGGCGGCGCGGCCGCAGCCCCGGCGGACGACCGCACCGTGGTCGCGCTCGACGAGTTCGCCGCGGTCGCGCTGCTCAGCCTCGGCGTCGAGCCCGACCTCGCGCTCACGGTCTTCGACTACGAGAGCACCGGCGCCCTGCTCGCCGACCAGGGCGTCGCCACGCAGCCGTACGGCGCGGCGCTCGACGTCGAGCGCGTGCTCGCCGCCGACCCGGACGTCGTCGTCGGCGTCTCGATCCCGACGACGCTCGAGGTGCAGGACCGGCTGCAGCAGGTCGCGCCGACGACGGTGCTCGACTACGCGTCGAGCTGGCAGGACCAGCTCACCGCCGCGGCGGGCGCCGTCGGCGCGCAGGACCGCGCGGCCGGCGTCGTCGCCGGCCTGGAGGCGCGCACCCGGCAGCTGCGCGACGACCTGGCCGCCGCCGGCCGGGGCGGCGCGGTGGTGTCGGTGCTCGGCGACAACCCCGACCTGTTCAGCCCGCCGCCGGACAGCCCGGTCGGCAGCCTGCTGGCGGCCGCCGGGCTCGCCCGCCCGCCGGCGCAGCAGCAAGCCTCCGGCGGCGGCTCGCCGTTCACGCTGCTGTCCGAGGAGCTGCTGCCCGAGCAGGACGGCGACGAGGTGCTGCTGCTGTCGGGCGGGCCGTACGCCACGGCCGACCTCACCGGCTCGCGCCTGTGGCCGGGCCTGCCGGCGGTGCAGCGCGGCGACGTGGCCGAGGTGAGCGGCGAGGTGTGGCTGAGCAGCTCGGCCTTCGCGGTCGACTGGGTGCTCGACGACCTGCGCGCGGTGCTGCTCGAGGAGGGCGCGGTCGCGGCGGCGGGCGACGCCGCCGGCCGCTTCCGCGCCTTCCTCGACGAGCAGGCCGGCTAGGCGCCGGCGGCGGTCAGTGCGTCGTACTCCTCGTCGGTGAGCTGCACCTGGGCGGCGCCGCAGTTCTCCTCGAGGTGGGCGACCGAGCCGGTGCCCGGGATCGGCAGGATGACCGGCGAGCGGCGCAGCAGCCAGGCGAGGGCGAGCTGGGCGTGCGTCGCCTCGTGCTCCTTGGCGATCTCGTCGAGCACGCCGCCGGGCCGGGCGAGCTCGCCGGAGGCGACGGGGTACCACGGGATGAAGGCGATGCCCTCGCGCTCGCAGTGGTCGACGACGTCCTCGGACTGCCGGTTGCTCACGTTGTAGAGGTTCTGCACCGACACGACGTCGACGACCTCGCGGGCCTGCTCGATCTCGGCGACGCTCACCTCGGACAGGCCGATGTGGCGGATCTTGCCGGCGTCCTGCAGCTCCTTCACCGCGCCGAGGCTGTCCTCGAGCGGCACCTGCGCGTCGATGCGGTGCAGCTGCCACAGGTCGAGGCGCTCGACACCGAGGCGCCGCAGGCTCATCTCCACGCACTGGCGCAGGTACTCCGGCCGGCCGACCTGCTCCCAGACGCCGGGGCCGCTGCGCGTCAGGCCGCCCTTGGTGGCGACGACGACGCCGTCGCCGTACGGGTGCAGCGCCTCGCGGATGAGGTCCTCGCTGACGAACGGGCCGTAGCTGTCGGCGGTGTCGATGAGGTCGACGCCGAGCTCGACGGCCCGGCGGAGCACGGCCTTCGCCGTGTCGACGTCGGCCGGCGGCCCCCAGATGCCGTCGCCGGTGATGCGCATGGCGCCGTAGCCGAGGCGGTGCACCTCGAGGTCGCCACCCAGGGCGAACGTGCCGCTGGCGTGGACGGGTCGGTCGGTGGTGGTCATGCGTCTCCTCGGGGGGTCAGGTGGTCCTGCGGGCTGCTCCTGGCTGCAAGGGCAGGCGTGCCCGGCGCCTTCCCGGGGAACGCACTGCTTGCCGCTGCAACGGTGCAGTGGCCCTGCCCCAGGAGGTACGACGTGACCCCTCGCACCGCAGCCGCGCTCACCGCGCTGGCCCTCGCCCCGGCGCTCGCCCTCGCGCCGACCGGCGCCACCGCCGCGTCCTTCCCCGAGACGGTGCCGCTGCCCGACGCGTCCTCGCCGGAGGGCATCGCCGCCGGCCCGGGCACCACGTTCTTCGCCGGCTCGCGGGCCGACGGCAGCGTCTACCGCGCCGACGCCCGCACCGGGCAGGGCGCGCCCCTCGTCGAGGGGACGCCCGGCGGCGTCGCCGTCGGCCTGACCTACGACCAGGCGTCCGGCCTGCTGTGGGTCGCGGGCGGTGCGACCGGCACCGTCACCGCGTACGACGGCCGCACCGGCGAGCTCGTCGTGCAGTACACCGCCCCGCCCGCCGCGTCCGGCGCGCGCTTCCTCAACGACGTCGTCGTCACCCGCGACGGCGTCTTCGTCACCGACTCGAGCAACGCCGAGCTGGTGGTCGTGCGCACCGACGGCCGGGCGCTGCCCGACGACGTCGCGCTGCTGCCGCTGACCGGCGACTGGAGCCAGGGCCCGGGCTTCAACGCCAACGGCATCCGCGAGCTGCCGGGCGGCGACCTGCTCGTCGTCGACCAGGGCACCCTGCTCCGCGTCGACCCGTCGACGGGCGTCGCCGAGCTGCTGGAGCAGACCGGCGGGCCCGACCTCACGGCCGGCGACGGCCTGGAGCTGCGGGGCTCGACGCTCTACGTCGTCTACGGCCTGTCGCGCGACTCGATCGCGGTCGTCGACCTGGGCAGGAGCTCCTACGCCGTGACCGGGGAGATCACCGACCCCGACTTCGAGCGGCCCACCACGACCGCCTTCATCGCGGGCGCGCTCTACAGCGTCAACGGCAAGTTCGACACGCCGGGCGCGACCGAGTTCGAGGTCGTCCGCAGCGCCACCCGCTGACCGTCCGCCCCGGGGTGGCGGGGGTCCCCGCCGCCCCGGGGCTGACAGGATGGCCGGCATGGAGAAGCAGCAGGAGTTCTTTCGCGTACCCTGCTCTGACCTGCGGTGATGGTCGCTTCCCCTCGCTGACCTGCGCCGATGCGTTCGGTGGAGCGTGGGGCGTCGTGGGGCCGCTCGGTGCGCTTGGCCAAGATCATGCGGGCCTACTGCGGGGTGATCATGCGGAGCAGCCGCTCGAGTTCCGCCTCTCGTTCCTCGCGGCTCGGGTCGTCGAGCATCGACTGGGGGATCGGGGCGCCCTGCGGCAGTAGGGCGCGGACCTCGGCATCGGTCATGGCCACCACCGACGCGTCGCCGATGGCGCTGTCGGTCAGGGTGGTGTGCCGGAACCGCTTGCCGTCGGGTCCCACCTCGTAGATGAGCAGCTGCTGGCGGAACAGGCCGGCGCGGCGCAGGCGGTAGAGCTCGCCGCGGGCGCACTTGCCCTCGCTGGGGTGGCGGTGCGTCGGCTCGGTGTGCGTAAGGGTCCAGCCGTGCTCGAGGGCTTCGGCGACGACGGGCGGGTGCTTGGTCATGGCGCCGAGCGTGCAGGCGGGGTACGACAGTCATCGAGCGCCGACCTACGTAATACAAAGTCTGGACTGGCGTCATACGTCGCGGTACAGTGATGCCATGCCCGCAGGAGAGCGTGACTACGACGGCGTCGAGTACGCCGACATGGTCTTCGGCGAGGTCGACTGGTCCGAGGTTGAGGGCGGCGCCCACGACCCCGCTCGCCGCCGCGAGCGCCTGGGCCAGCCGAACGAGGTCAACGTCCACACGACCTGGGCGACCGAGGCTTGCCAGGACCCGCGGCGGATCGTGCGGTCGGCGGGCAGCCGAAGCGGCATGACGGTCAAGGTCACCGGCTTCAGCCCGAGCGCCGGGTTCGTCGTGACGGTCATCGTCGCGCCGAAGGACTTCCCGCCCGCCGAGCGGTGGCATGGCGCGACGGCGTACAAGAGCAAGACCAGCGAGGTCACGGACTACGAGAGCGAGGGGTGAGACGAGGATGAGCAAGAAGAGCGTGCGCGAGATGCTGCTGGCAGAGGCGGCCGAGGCCGAGGCCGTGGCCGAGATGGAGGACGGAGGCGAAGCGCCGGCTCAGCCGGTGCAGCGCGCCCGACGCCAGGCCGCGGACCCGTCGCAGGTCTACTCGGTACGCATCCCCGTCGACCGGCTCGAGCAGCTCCGCCGGCTGGCAGACACGCGCGGCGTCGCCCCGACCGCGCTCGTGCGCCAGTTCGTCCTGGAGGCGCTCGATCGAGAGTCGGCACTCGACGAGCTGAAGCAGGCGCACTTCGACTTCGTCTTCACCGAGGAGGAGCCCCGGATCATCGAAGAGCCGAGCGCGCCGCGCGCACCCGCCGTGAACCTGGGCCCGCGCCGTCAGCAGGCTGCCGCTCCTGTGCGCCGCGACTCCGTCGTCGCCAGGCGGGTAGCGCAGTGATCAACAAGGACAGCCCGCGGTACGTGCCGCTGCTCAAGGGCAAGCAGGGCGAGCTGGACGCTCTCGTCGACACGAGCATCACCACACAGGCGACGACGATCCCTCTCATCGAGGTCGTGCCCGGCAGCGGGCAGAGCGACGACCCGCTCGAGATCCGGGCCGACTGCTCCAAGCTCATCGAGCGGCTCGGCAAGAGGTGGAGCGGGCGCGTCATGCTCGACGGCGGGCTGCTCGATCAAGACGTCGCGCTCGACGCCGCCGACCACGGCGTCGTCTACTTCCTCGCCGAGGAGGCCCGGCGGTGGACCATGACTGCTCAGCCGGTACTTCGGCTGGGAGACCCGCATCGCGTCTTCCTCGACGTCGCGACCGTCTGCGCCGAGGACGGCAACGGGCTCACGATCCGCCTTACCAACGACGAGCTCGACGAGGAGCCGGAGGTCCTCGACACCGAGCTCGAGAGCGCGGTGTCACTCATCGGACTTGCGTACGAGGACGTCGACCTGCTCATCGACCTCAGCGAGGTGCAGGGCGAGCCCGCCGTTGCCGGCGCCGCCCGGATCGTGCTTCCGCTGCTGCGGGGGCTCACGAGCATCGACCGGTGGCGGTCGGTCACCGTCGCGTCGGGGTCCTTCCCGATCGACCTGAGCACCTTCACTGCCTGGGTCGTTGGCGAGCGGCCGCGGGACGACGCCAAGCTCTACGACCGAGTGACCACCCGCTGGCACGGCCGGCGGCTCGACTACGGCGACTACGCCGTCGCTCACCCCGTGCTGGGCACCGGCGCGCCGTACGCGCCGCCCCCGCAGCTGCGCTACACCGCGTCGAGCAGTTGGATCGTGCTCAAGGGCCGGCGCACCGACCCGCGGGCGAACAACCAGTTCTACGACATCTGCGACGTCGTGGCGGCCCACCCCGAGTACGCCGGCGCAGGTCTGGGCGTCGCTGACGCGCGGATCGCGAACAGTCGTGCCGAGGGGCCCGGCAACGGCACCACATGGCGGCGCATCGGGACGGCGCACCACCTGGACTACGTGGCGCTGCGCCTCACCACTCTCGGCGAGCCCTGAGCCCCTCACGCACGACGCGCTGCAGGTCCTCGAGCGGGAGCCGCTCAACGAGCTGCTCCCAGAGCTGCCAGCGGGTCGCCTTCGAGAGCCGTGCGGTGCCGCCGTGCTGCTCGAGCAGCCCGTAGACCTCGTCTCGCCAGAGCAGCTGCGCGACGGCGAGAGGGTCGACGGCGGGGTTCCGGCTGGCCGGGCGCGCCTCGTGCAGCACCGCGGCGCCGTCGACGTCCTCGGCGACCCACACTCCCCACCAGTCGGGGAGCAGGTCGACGGCCCGGCCGGTGTGCTTGCCCTCGACGACGAGGACAGCCTCGTCGACGACCCGGCCGTAGAGGTCGACCTGTCCTTCGAGACGAGAGAGCCGGTCCTGCGCGCCCTTGATCTCGCAGCCGACGATGTGCCCGTTCACGGCAGCGACGTCGGCGCGCGTCGCACCGAGGCAGAGGCCGAGCTCGTCGCGCAGCAGCGTGTCCGGCGGCTCGCCGTGCAGCTCGACGAGGCGCTGCCGTACGGCGTCTCGGATCACGGCGTGGTGCACACGTGCACGGTAGTGCCGGCTGGCTGATCGCGGCGATCCTGTGCTCGGTCTGTGATGTCGGTACCCGGCTCTACGGTCCACGCATGGACGCCGTCGACCTCTTCGACTTGACGCCTCGCGCCTTCCGCCGTCTGGTCGTGCTGCTCATGCTCGCGCTGATGGCCCTCATCGACCCCGTGCGAGACGCGGTCATCGGGTACCTCATGCAGTGGGGCGAGGCCCGCGCCGAGCAGGTGTCCGACGTCCTGCGCGAGCACCTGACGACCGAGGCGCCCGCGCCTCCGCCGTAGCGTCGCGCCGTGACGTCGCGCCTGCTGCCGCCGGACGGCGCCGGCAACCGCGCCTTCGAGCCGCCGGTGCCGGTGCTCGTCGAGCGCGACGGCGCGTGGCACCGCGGGCAGGCCGAGGTGTGGCGGGACTCGCGCTACCTCGTGCGCTACCGGAACGCGGCGACGACGCAGACGTACCTGCACTGGGTGCCGGCCGAGCGGGTGCGGGCGGACGACGAGGCTTGACCGCAGACACGACGAAGCGCCCCCCGGCCGAAGCCGAGGGGCGCTGTGGTCGTGCGGGTGCTGCTAGGCCTTCCGGCTGACCGTGAACCGGCTGCCGGCGAGGACGGTGGCGGCGCTGCCACCGATCTCCGAGCGCATGACGACGACCAGGGCTGCGGGTGCGGTGAGCACGAAGCTGCCCTCGAGGTCGAAAGGCAGCGGGGTGCTGGCGCCGGCCGACGCCGTACCGCCAATCAGGTAGGGCGCGGCGGGGGTCATGGTGGTGGCGTTGCTGCCGCCGACGTTCGCGGCGACGGCCGCGCCGTTCTCGACGCGCCCGCCGGACAGGTTGCTCGCCGGGGCGACGGTGAAGCCGTAGCCGATGACCAGGCCGGTGGTGGTGGCGGCGCTGACGTAGTAGCCCTCGCAGTCCCACTCGTAGGTGCCGGCCGCCAGCGTCGGGCTGGTGAAGACGGTGACCAGAGTGCCGGTCGCGAGGGCGGTGTTGGTGCTGACGACGTTCGCGGCGAGGCGCTGGAACAGCGCGGGCTCGTCGACGTCGACCTCGGTGAGGCGCCCGCCGACGAGCGCGACGGCGCGCACGGGCTAGGCCGCGAGGACGATGCTGTCGTCGGGCTCGAACGCCAGCGACGAGGTGGTGATGGCGCGGCCGAGGTACTGGTGCTTCTTGCCGGCGCCGCTGACCGGGGTGGCGGTGACCTGCCCGGCGGTCTCGGACAGGTAGTAGCGGGCGCCGACGGTCAGGCCGGTCAGGGCGGTGTTGCGGCCCTCGAGGTAGACCAGCGCGGTGCCGCCGTTGGTGACGGCGGACAGCACGAAGCCGTCGACGTCGCTGCCGGTGGTGCCTGCGCTGGCCTTGCGGATGCCGCCGGAGGTGATGGCGACCATGTCGCCGGCGGCGAGGGCCTCGGCGGCGGTGCCGGAGAACGTGTCGGCGCCGACGCCGGTCGGGAGCAGGGACGGGTCGAGGCGGCCGGTGCTGTCGGCGGCGATCACCTTGCCGGCGGCGGCCGCGGTGCCGCCGGTGTCGACGGCCGGCACCTGGGTGACGCGGCCGCCGACGAGCTGCAGCGGGGAGTCGGGCATGGGGGCCTCCTAGGCCGTCGTGTGGTGGATGGGGAGGGACAGGCGGACCTGCAGCTGGCCGGCTCCGAGGCTGTGCCCGACGCCGACCTGCACGAGGCCGGTGTTGGGGTTGGGCGTCGGGTAGCCGTCCGTGCCGAGGAACAGCGCGGTGCCGGCGGGCCAGGACCCGACGGGCAGCGGGCCGCCGGCGAGGGCGGTGACGTCGTCGCCGGGCGCGGCGCTGTTGCGGGCGATGCCCGCGAGGTGGTCGACCTCGTCGGGGCGCAGACTGCTGGCGGGGCGCAGGCCGCCGGTGTCGGCGACGAGGACCTGGCCGATCGTGACGGGCTCGAGCGCGGGGCGGGTGATGTTCGCGCCCTGGCCGGGGAGGCCGGTGGCGCCGCGGGCGCCGGGGATGCCCGCGCGCTGCGTGCTGACGGTCAGCTCGATGGGGGCGAGGACGACGGGGCGCGCGCGGGTCTGCGGCGCGTCGCCGAACACCGGGTTGGTCATGCGGGCGGTCCAGTGACGGAACGCTCGATGGTCACGGGGCTGGTGCGGATGATCTTCACCGCGCGCGCCTCATTGTTGCCGGTCTCGCCGATGAAGGCGTCGTACTGCGCGTTGGCGCCGTCGAGCTTCTCGGCGATGGCCCGGGTGTCGGCGCCGGTCATCTCGACGCGGACGATGAGGTCGGCGTCGTCCTCGCGGGGCTTGAGGAACGGCTGCAGGTCGAGCAATACGGGGTAGCCGGGGCCGCGGCGGACGTTCGCGTAGAAGATGCGGCTGTCGGGCCAGAGCGTCGCGCCGTTCGGCACACGCACTTCGGCGGCGAAGGGCTCGCCCTCGACGAGGGCAAGGGGGATGATGTCGTCGTCGCCGGGCGACAGGGTGACGCCACCGGCGCGTCGTACGAGGCGCTGCTGGCCGCGGATGACGCGGGTCCACACGGCGTAGCTGCCGCCGTCGTCCGGCCCGACGAGCAGCCCGCGCAGGCCTTCGATCTCGTCGGGGTCGCGCCAGTTGCCGTCCGATGGCATCTGGCCGAGGGGGAGGATGCAGACCTCGAAGTCCGTGACCGGCTCGCCGTTGAGGGTGACCGGCACCTCAAGGAACTCGCGGGTGGTGCGGGGCAGCACGATCTCGGTCACGGCTGCTCCTTGAGGGTGGCGGTGTGGCGCTGCGGGACGAGGGTCGCGTCGAGCTCGCCGACGGCCAGCAGGCGGCTGGTCGCTCGTGTGGGGGCCAGGTCGGCGGTCATCACGAGCAGCAGGTCGGGCGGTTGGGGGCCCGCTACCGAGCCGGCTCCTGTGGCACTGACGAGCACTGGCGCCGTGGCGCTGCCGCGTCGTCGTGCTCGACCGGCGGCACTAGCGAGCGCAGCGATGGGCGCGACTGTGGTGCCGCGCGCGTGCTTCGTGCCCTGACCGAGCGCCACGCCGGTCACAACGGCGACGGCGGCGCCGGTACGCCGGGCGCGGCCGGTGCCGGCAGCTGCCGCGGCTACGGGTGCGGTGGTGCCGCCGCGGCGTCGGCTCCTGCCGTTGCCGGTCGCGACCGCCTGCACGACGGCGGTGCTGCCGCCAGAGCGCGTGACGGTTGCCTGCCCGGCGGCGTAGTGCGCCGCGACCCGCTGCGCCGGCAGAGCCACGCCGGGGTAGACGGCGACCTCGTCGACGCGCCCCGGGAAGAACGCGGCGGCGGTGCCGTTGGTGGTGGCCGCGCCGATGCTGGCGAAGCCGGACGTCGCGACGGTCGCGGGCGCCGCTCGCACGAGGGTGTCGACGAGGACGCCATTGGCGTAGAGCCGCCAGGTCGTCGTGGCGCTGTCGTACGTCGCGACGAGGTGCGTCCACTGCCCGGCCGGGACGCTGTAGGCGCTGGCCCACCGGCCGGAGCCGGCGGTGCCGTTGCCGAGGTCGACGAGCACCTGCCCGCCCGCGCCGAGGAACAGCGCGGCCTGGGTGCTGGCCGCGGCGAGGCGGTGGACGTAGATGCCGGCGGTGCCCGTGACGTTGGTCGGCATGACCCACGCCTCGAGCGAGTACGACGGGGCGGCCGACGCGCGGCGCAGGTTGTTCGCGTCCGCGGCGGTGGCGTGCCGCAGGTGGTCGTCGACGCCGTCGAACAGCACCGCCGTGCCGAGCCCGGGGCCGGACGTGGCGCCGAAGGTCGGGCCGCCCGTAGCGGTGAGGCTCAGGGCGACGGTGCCGCTCGAGGCGGCGGGGCCGGTGGACTCGTCGAGGCGCCAGTACCCGGCGGGTGCGTCCGCGAGGACGACGTCGCGGTAGGCCACGAGGGCTAGGCGGGGTTGAGGTCGATCGCGGTGTTGACGGCCAGCAGTACGTACTCGCCGCCGTTCGGAAACGGCTCGGCGGGCAGGTCGGCGCCTCCGTGGTTCGTGCCGCCGGACGCGGCGGTGAAGCCGCGCCACCCGGCGACGGTGAAGCCGGCGGGGATGCTGAAGGTCTCGTCGCCCGCGAGCGGTGTGCGCCCGGCGGCGGCCGCCGTCCAGGCGACGGGCTGCCGGGAGTAGCCGCCGCCGGTGGGCTCGGCGCCGCCGGCGTCTACGAGCGCGACGTACGTGACCGCGGCGGCCATCGCGTTCGCGCCGATGTTGAGCAGGCTGTCGGCGATCGCCATGGTCAGGCCTCCGAGATCTTCGTGGCGTTCGGGACGGCGGCGACGAGGCCGCTGCTGGCGGCGGCCGCGGCGAGCGCGCTGAGGACCTCGGCGAGAGTGAGGCCGTCCTCGGCGACGAGCGCCAGCGCGCCGGCGGCGGTGACGATGAGGGCGGTGACGGCCTTGGCGTAGCGCCGCACCCACGGCGGGGCGCCGTCGCCCGTGGGCTCGGCGGATGGGACGCGCTGCTCGAGGTCGGTCAGTCGCTCGTCGAGGGCGGCCTGGTCGTTGCGGAGTTCGACGACGTCAGCGTGCAGGCCGACGACCGTGGGGCGGGTGCTCACGCGAGCCGCTTCGCGAGCTCGTCGACGACCGCGGCGGCCATGCCGGCGGGGATGGCGGCCGCGACGGCCTGGGCGTCGTCGTCGGCGATGGCCTTGGCGAGCGCGAGCACGGCGCCCTTGGCGGCGCCGGCGTCGTCGCGGGCGCCGGCGAGCAGGGTCAGAGGGGTGTGCTCGGACAGCGGCACGCCGGGGGTCGGCTGCGCGAGCTGCCAGACCTTGCGGGCGACGAGGGTGGCGTCGTCGTCGGTCAGGGGCATGTCGTCCTCCTGCAGGTGGGTGCCGGCGCGCAGGGCGCGGACGGCGAGGCGCTCGGCGGCGAGCTCGAGGCCGTCGGGGTCGGTCTTGCGGCCGACGGGGGCGCAGATCGTCTTGTGCATGTGCAGCTCGCCGCCGGTGCGGGCGAGGATCGCGGCGGTCCCGAGACGCAGGCTGGCGAGCAGGGCAGGCGGCCAGTCCTCGCCGGTGGTGTGGTCGGTCTCAACGCCCAGGCTCTGCCGGTTGCCGGGCTTGCCGGGCAGGGTGCGGCCGGCGTGGTAGGCGACGCCGGCGGCGAGGACGTACCAGACGCCGCGGCGGTCGACCCACAGCTGGGCGCCGGCGGTGTTCCAGTTGCGCAGCATGTAGGCCGGGACGCCGGGGCTGTCGCCCTTAGCGCTGGCGTCGTGATGCCAGACGACGTCGATGCGCTTGCTGGTGAAGCCGCCGTGCCCGCGCTGCTGCCAGCCGTCGTGCTCGACGACCTGCAGGCCGGCGCCGCGCAGGACATCGACGAGCCACGGGGCGGTGGTCACGGGCCCTCCCAGTCGCAGCGCCTGCAGGCCAGCGGCGCGAAGACGTCCCGCGGGAACCGGAAGCGGTGACCGCGCAGACGGCACACGAGGCGCCTCAGCACGCGACCGGGCCGACGACGGGCAGCGAGCAGACGGTGTCGGTGAGGTCGCCGACCACGCCTCGGTCGTCCGGGGGCGGTGTGGGCGGGGCTGCCGGTCCGCCCATCGAGGGCGGGGTGCTGCTGGGCGGCGTGACAGGTGTCGGCGGCGCCGGGCGAGAGGGCGTGCCGGTGGGCGCAGGTGCCGCGGACGTGCCTCCGGCGCGCGGTGCCTGCGCCGTGCCGCTCAAGTCGGTCATCGCGGGGACGGGTCGCGGCGGGTCACCGGCCTCGGGGATCGGCAGCAGGCACGGGGAGCCGGGCGCGGCGCGGTCGAGGTTGCGCTGGCGCAGGCTCGTGATGGCCGCGCGCAGGTCGTCGGCGATGGGCTGCCGCAGGACGGCGTCGTCGCGCACGCACTCGCCGTCGTCTCGGGCCTGCGAACGGCGGGCCAGCTCGGCGGTGGCCTCGGCCTCGAGGCGCAGGTCCTCGGCGGCCTGCTCGCGCTCGACGCGAGCGACTTCGGCCCGAACACGGCTGTCGAGGCGTTCGGTGCTCACGAGCGCGGCGATGCCGGCGCTGACGGCGGCGATGAGCAGCGCGGCGACGGCGAAAACGGCGACCATGGCGCCGCCGGTGCGCCGGTCGGGGGTGGTCACAGGCGCTGCCGCTTGCGGGCGCCGCGGACGGCGAGGGCGGTGACGCCGTAGACGAGCGCGGCGGTGAAGATAACAGTCGGGGCGAGCCGCCAGGTGACGGTGCCGTCGCCGACGCGCAGGGCCTGGTCGACGGCGAGGGTGGCGCCGCAGCCGCTGCCGCCCAGCAGCGCCCAGGCGATCGCGCGGGCGGCCTTGGCGTCGGCGCTGACGGTCCGCTGCCACTCGCCGTCGGGGGCGCGGCGGGTGGCGAGGTAGAGGGCGACGCCGACGGCGACGCCGAGCAGGCCTGCGCAGGCGACGGCGATGCGCAGGGCGTCGAAGAACACGGTCATGCGTTGCCTCCCGGCGGCTGGGTCTCGCTGTCCTGAGTGCGGGAGAAGAAGCGGTAGGCGCCGAAGCCGCCCATGCTGACCATCAGTCCGGCGCAGCCCCCCATGACCGCGGGGTCGCTGGTGACGACGCCGTACGCGAAGCCGGCCAGGGCCACCAGCACGACGATCTGGCCGAGCAGCACGGGCGACAGGCCGTCACGCACATCGCTCTCCCGTCAGGGTCAGGGGACACGCCGGGTGTGCTGGTCGAAGAAGCGCACGAGGTCGGCGGTCGGGACGAGATTGGTGATGTCGTCGCTGTGGTTGAGCGTGTCGCTGACCTTCGTGGCGGTGCCGCCGAGCGCGGTCGCGAGGGCGCGGACGTACTGCGGGCGGGTGACGTCGTCCGCCTCGGAGTACCAGAAGCGGACGGCGCCGGGGCGGGCGAGCCCGACGTTGATGAGCGCGGCGGTGCCGGTGCCCAGAGGGCTGGCGTGCTGCGGCAGGGGAGCGGGCCAGGTGACGCCGAGCGCAGCGTCGATCTGGGCGCGGGCGACGCCGAAGACGTCGCGGTTGCGCAGGTCGTTGAGGTCGCAGGCGGGCTGGATGCCGCCGACGCACAGCACCCGGCCGGGGCGCAGGCGGATGTACGTCATGGCGACGAGGTCGCCCATGCTGATGGGCTGCAGGGCGACGAGGGTCGGGTGCGCGCCGTGCTGCGCGGCGAGCGCGACGGCGGCGTCGACGATAGGCGCGGTGCTCGGCCGGCCCCAGTTCGCGGGGCCAGTGGGGGCGACGGCGACGACGACGTGCCCGGCGCGGACGAGAGCACGCACGAGGCGGGTGAGCGACGGGTCGGTCGTGTACGTCGCGGCGGTGTCGCCGGCGCCGGGCAGCAGGATCACCGCTGGGCGCCCGCGGCCGCCGCCGCGCGGGACGCCGAGGAGGTCGGTCTCGCCGGCGCTGAGCCGGTCGCGGTCGAGGCCGACGACGCTCACAGCGCGTAGGCCGCCAGCCAGCTGCGGCAGTAGCGGCGCTTCTGCACGGGCGGGCCCGGGATGAAGAGCCCGTTCTGCAGCTGCATGACGGCAGGACCGACCTTCTGCCCCATCATGCGGAAGGTGCGAGGCGCGGCGATCGGGCCGATGCGGTGCAGGTCCTTGAGCTTGGCGCTGCCCAGGAAGGATGCGGGGACCAGGCCGGCGTCCTGCAGCACGAGGCCGAACTCGGGGTCGGCGGGGTTGACCTCTTCGACGAAGACGATGGGCTGGCTGGGGGTGCCGCCCTGTGTCGTCGTGGTGGCGAGCGCGCCGAAGGCCAGCCAGACGTCGCGGTCGGTGGGCTGCAGCGTCAGCTGCGGGCCGACGGCCTGCGCGGTGCCGGTGAGCACGAGGGGTGTGCCGGTGTTGTTGAACGCCTCGTCGAGGAACTCGGCGCCGAGGGCCGGGACGGGCTGGGCTCGGCCGAGGTCGGCGCTGTAGCCGAGCAGGTCGCCGTCGGTGGCGCCGTCGAATGCGCGGAGCAGGGCGGCGTCGGTCTGCGCGTTGCTGGGGGCCTGGGCCTCGAGCGCAGCGGCCTGTGCACTGACGGCCGCGGCCTGCGCGGCGCTGGCCAGCACGGGGGCGGCGGCGGCGAGCGCGCCGACCTCGCTGCTTGTCACGGGGAAGCGCCCGAGGCCCGCGTCGGCCCAGACGGTGTCGAGCTGCGGGAGGTAGACCAGGGGCAGGCGACCGAGGCGCACGGCGGCGGTGGTCGGTGACCCGGTGGCGTCCCGGGGCACGAGCGGCGCGCTGGCGACCTCGCTGGCGTAGAAGGTGACCACGTCGGAGTCGTCGACGAAGGTGCCGTCGCCGGCGAGCGCGACCGCAGGCCCGAAGGCGTAGTGCGTGACGCCGCCGACGACGATGCTCATGCGCGCTCCTGGGTGCTGGTCAGGCTGGTCACAGCAGCGGGCCGACCCACTGCAGGCGTACGCCGCAGCCGGCCTGGGCGCGCTTGGTGCCGGTGGCGTTGCGGACGTAGCCGAGGCGGACGGTGAGCGGCCCGCCTGCGTGCTCGTAGCGTCGGCTCAGGCTGGCGTCGTCCTCGATGCGCGGCAGCTGGCCGGCGGTGAGCAGCGTGTTGTTGGCCTGCAGCCGGCCCTCTCCATCGGCGCCGCCGGACAGGGAGTACTCGCCGGTGACGAGGTACTCGCCGCGGGGCGCGTCGCCGAAGTTGCCGACGTGCACGTCCTGCAGCCCGGCGATGAGCTCGCCCTCGACCTGCCGGTAGCTCTCCCAGATCCGGCGGGACGGGCTGTCGAGCAGCCACGTGGGTGCGCCGGTGGTGTCCGGAACGCGGGCCCACACCTCCGTGCCGCGGCGGACCTGCAGGCCGATCGGCGCGTCGGCCGGCAGCGCGGCGGACGGGGAACCAAGCGTGATGGGCTTAGCGCTGAAGGCGCGCAGGTCGCGGATGGCGGTGGGTGCGGTCTGGCCGGCGGTGACCTGCACCAGCGCGAGGACCTGGTCGTCGAGGACGCCAGGCGAGGACTGGATGCCGGCGGGGATCTGCTCGCTGCTGCTGCCGGGGACGACGGCGAAGGCGCTGGTGTCGGTGCCCCAGTTGCGGCGCAGGACGATGGCGTCCCAGCGGCTTCCGCTGCCGATGGCGCCGAGCTGCAGGGTGGCCTGGGCGTCGGAGCGGGTGAGGACGCCGCGGCCGTAGGCGCTGCCGGGGGCGATGGCGACGGTGCGGTCCTGGCCGGCGACGGCCGTGATGGCCAGTCCGCTGGCGACGGCGTAGTCGGAGCCGAGCAGGGACGACAGGGCTGCCCACTGCTGCTCGTCGACGGTGCCCTGGTACCCGACGTTGGTGATCGCCACGGCGCTACCTGCCTGCCTGGTTGTCGCGGATGGAGCGCAGGACCTGTCCGAGCAGGCGCGCGACGGTGCGGTTGGGGTCGGCGCGTCGTTCGCCGATCTCGGGGGTCACGAGCAGCCCGTCGCGCTCGGAGAAGGCGACGGTCGCCTCGCGCAGCACATCGGTGACGACGACGCCGGGGGAGATCTCAACGGTGACGCGGTCACCGACATGCAGGTCCTGGCCGTAGCGGAAGTGCTTGGTCTCGGCGAGCTGCAGCGACAGGCCGCTGCGGGCACGGCCGTCGCCGAGGGTCTCGGCCGCGCGGCCCTGGACGACGGCCGGGTCGTCGGTGTCGCGCGCGTCGCGGAAGACCTCGACGACGTCGCCCCATTCGCCTTCGCGAGCGGTGCTGACGAACTGGGTGAAGGAGCGGGCCTCGGCCTGGCCCTGGTCGCCGAGGACGACGCGGGTAGCGGTCGGGCCGGAGCGGTCGAGCTGCCAGTCGACGACGACGCCGGACGCGGCGGTGAGCGTGCGCGGGTACTCGCGCGGGGTGTAGCAGTCGACGAGCAGCCCGTCGTTGACCTGCACGACGGTGATGCCGATGCCGGCCTGGTCGACGAGCGGGAAGAGCCGGTCGGCGAGCGGGTGCATGCGGAACGTGGTGCTGATGACGGCGCCGCGGCCGAGGTCGGGCGCGATCGTGACGGGCAGTCCGAGGCGGGCGGCGTTCGCGGCGATGACGCCCTTGACGACGGTCTCGGCCGGGCCGGTACGGGTGTCGTACGCCGCGGTCTGTGCGGAGAGCGGCGCACCGGGGACCGGCCAGCCGAGGATGCGGGTCAGGAGCCGCCAGTCGCCGTCGACGCGGTAGGTCGTGCGCTGCGGGTCGCCCGCGACGGCGCGGACGGGACCGCTGATGACCTGCCCGGCGTAGGTGACGACCAGCCGAGCGCCGTCGGCGGCGAGCTGGGCAGACCGCCGGTGGTCGCTGTCGAGCACGAGCTCGACGGTGTCGAGCGCGTTGTGCCGCGGGACGAAGCGCACGACGGCCGGGTCGCCGATGAAGCCGAGGCGGCGGAAGGCCTTGTCGTAGACCTCGATGCGAAAGGGGCTGTCCATCACCAGGCGCGGGCGTACAGCGGAATGAGCGTTGCGGTGATGCTGCCCGTGCCGGCCGCCGCCAGGGTGAGCGGAACCTGCTCGCCGGGCGCGACCGGCGCGAAGTCGACGGCGCCGAGCTCGGCGGTGCGGTCCGCGCCGGTGCCGTCGATGGCGGTCTGCTCGGTGGGGCGCGGGTCGACGCGCAGCGTCTCCCCGGCGGCGAGCTCGATGGGCACCTCGATGGTGCGGCCGTCGACGCCGACGGTGACGCTGTCGAGCGGGCCCTCGAGGTCCCAGATCGGGTAGGCCGGCTCGTCGCCCGGGTTGTCGATCGTGGCGAGCGCGAGGGTGCTGCCGCTGCTGATCGTGAACGGCGGGCCGGGCAAGAACGGCGAGCCGGGTGACGCCTGGAAGGTCCGGGCGATGGGCTCGCCCTGCCAGAACGGCTGCTCGTCCGCAACGAGCCGCACGCCGTAGACGGCCCAGCCTGCCTGCACCGGCAGGCGGTCGAAGGCCTGGTTGTCGGTGCCGTCGTACCGGCAGGTGAGCGTGCGCCGTGCGCCGTCGGGGTGGGTGACGGTCCAGGTGCCGGGACGGTCGGGGTGCATCGTGCGCCAGAAGGCCCGGTCGTACTTGACCCACGCCTCGCTGCTGTCGTCGACGAAGACGAGCAGCGGCCAGAAGACGTCGCGCTCGAGGGTGCGGTGCCCGCGGTAGCGGCTGCCGGCGACGGCCGGGCTGCTGCTGGCGAAGCGGTCGTGCTCACCGCGCCCAAGACCGCGGGTGCCGCCGCGGATGAGTCGCACGCCGCTGTCCTCGCCGGTGAGCTCCCAGACGCTGCCGTCCCAGCCAGTCCAGGTAGGGCGCAGCCCCACCCATCGGCTGTCGACCTCGGGCTGCGGAACTGCGCCGGGGAGCGCGAGCAGCAGGGTCACGGGGCGCCAGCGCCGATGAGCGCGAGCGCGTCGCGCTGCTTCTGCTCGGCCGCCGCGAGGAGGTCGTCGGGGTCGTAGGCGTACATCGGCCCGTTGAAGTTGACCTGCGGCACGGCCGTCGCGCCCGCGCGGGCCGAGGCTGCGGTCTCGGCAGCTGCGGCGCTGCCGGCCGCGGCGGCGCTGCGGGTGATGCTGAGGCCGCTGGCCGGCCGGTCGAGGCCGCCCGTCGCCGCGGACGCCAGGTCGGCGCCGGTGCGGGCGATGAGATCCGCGGTCTGTGCCATGCCGGTGGCGAAGCCCTCACCGGTGAAGTGGCCGAGCTGCATGGTGACGCGCGAGGGGCTGCGGATCTCGAGTGCGGCGCCGATGGCGGACGCCGCGGCCTCGGCGAGCCGACGAGCCTGGGCAGCCGCGGCGCCGACCATGCTCCCGAGGCCGTTGACGAAGCCCTGCCCGGCGGCGGCGCCCGCACCGAACAGCGAGCCGCCCGCCGCGCCCGCAGCGGCCGCAGAGGCCAGTCCGCCACCGGCAGCGCGAGCCGCGGCCTCCGTGCCGGCGATGCTGCGGGAGAAGCTGTTGCCGAGGCCGGCGCCAGCGGCAGCGGCGGGCGCCCCGGCGCCATACAGCGCGGCGAGGGACGGGTCGACCAGGCCGCCCTGCGTGGCGCCTGCTGCGGCAGGTGCGCCAGCAGCCAGCGTGCCGGAGTACTTGTCGACCAGCAGCTGCGCATTCGCCTCGACGAGGGCTGTCGGGATGAGCCCGGTCTCGACGCCGGTGCGCAGGGCGATGGCCTCCTGCGCGAGCGCGGCGGCCTGGCTGCTGAGGCCGGCGGCGAGCAGCTCGCCGTAAACCCGGCCGACCTCGGCGAGACGCGGATCCTCGGTGAGGCCGAGCAGCGCGGCGCCGGCGTTCTGCTGCCCGGCCGCGTACGCCGCGGGCGCCTGGCCACCGAGGCCGCCGGCGTACTCCGAGCCGGTGCTCTCGCCGAAGCCGTAGGCGGCCTGGGCGGTGGAGTCCAGCGAGGTGATGATGCCGTTCTTCAGCGTGTCGAAGGCGCGGTTGGCCTCCTGCAGCTTGTCGCCGATGCCCGGCACCCAGCCGAACAGCCCAGCGACGGCGCTGATGACGCCGTCTGCCATCGTCAGGAAGGTCGTGACGATGAGGCGGGCGCCGTCCAGCACGAAGCCGACGGCGTTGCCGATGCCGGGGGCGATCGTGCCGATGATGCTGACGAGGCTCTCGATGGCGATGACCGCCAGCGGCATCGCGTTGATCATGGCCTGCACGCCGCCGACGAACAGCGGGAGCAGCGTGACCGCAGCCTCAACCAGCAGCGGCAGGAGCGGCACGATCGCGACGACCATGTCGGCGAGGCCGGTAACGATGTCCGGCAGCAGCGGTGCGAGCTGGTTGAGCGCGTCGATGAACAGCCCGGCGAGCTGGTCGATGACCGGCGCGAGCGCGTTCGTGAGGTCGACGAAGGCGGCCGCCAGCACGGGCAGCACCGGGCGCAGGGCGTTGACGAGGGCGGCGATGACCGGCGCGAATGCGGTAGCGACCGTCTCGAGCACCGGCGCCAGGCCGACGAGCAGGGTGGCGGCGAGCTCGCCGAGCAGCGGCAAGATCGGCGTGAGCGCTCCGGCGACCGCGGCGAAGGCGGTGGCGAGCGGCCCGACGGCGGGGGCCACAGCGGCGATCGCCTGCGCCAGGGCCTGGCCGAGGACGGCGGCGACATCTGCGAGCACCGGCAGGACCGGTCCGATGGCGTCCAGGACAACGCTGAACGCTTCGCCGAGCGCGACGAGACCGGGCTGCAGCAGGTCAAGCGCGGTCGACAGGCCTGCGGCGAAGACCTGGAAGCCGGTGCTCTCGAAGATGGACTCGAGCACCTCGGCGAGCGTGGTGATGATGCCGAGGACGGGGCTGATGGCACCGGTGGTCGCGCTGCCCAGTGCGCCGAGGGCCTGCCCGATCGCGCCGATGGTGGAGGCGACCTGCGGCAGGATCTGGTTGGCGAACTGCGCGAAGCCGGACCCGCCGCCGTTGGCGGCGAACTCCGCGAAGTTGCCGGCGGCGCGCGCGAAGCCGTCAGCGAAGCGGTCAGTCAGCGGGGTGATGTTGACGAGCAGGTCGAGCACGCCGCCGAGGCCGACGAACAGGCCCGACCCGAACTGCTCGAACTGCCGGGCGCCGTCGCCGCCGAGGTAGTCGGTGAAGCGCGAGAAGGCCTCGCCGTTGACGAGCTGCTCGAAGGCGAGCCCAACGTTGCCGACCGCGGCCGACACTCCGACCACGGCCGGCGCCATCTCGGCTAGCGCAGCCGTTGCCCCGCGCAGGAACGGTGTCAGCGCCGCAAGCGTCGGGCCTTGAGCCGTGCGGCTGAAGTCGGCGTAGGCGTCCTTGGTGGCCTGCAACTCGGTGAGGAAGCCGCGCTGCTCGTCGCTGAGACCGGCAAGGGCGACGCGCTGACGCTCGAGGGCGGCGGCGCGCTGTTCATCGGTCGTGGCGGTGTCGTAGGCCTCCTGCGCCGCCGTGAGCTCCTTCTGCGCGGCGGTGACGCCCTTGATGGCTGGGACGGCTGCGAGCGCAAAGATGCCGAGGGTGCCGACGACCGCACCGAGCGCGCCGCCGAGGGCAGCGGCGCCACCGACGGCCGCCACGGTGAGCGCGCCGCCGAGCGCGCCGACAGCGACGGTGGCCGCGCCGGCGGCAGCCGTCACCGCCAGCATCTTGACCGCGGTCCCGGTCAGCCCGCTGTTGAGGAACGACAGCGGACGGGTGAGCAGACCGAGGCTCAGGGCGGCCGAGACCGCCCGACCGTCGAGCCGGTCGAGCTCGCGGTTGAGGCGGGACAGCGCCAGCAGCGCCTGCACGTTGCCGCGGATGTCGACGGTGATGACGACGACCCGGTTGTTCAGGGCGTCGAGCAGCGCCGGCAGGGCGGCCAGGCGCGCGAGCTGCGCGTTGCTCGGCACGCGGGCGACGACCGAGATGTTGCGCTCCCGCTCGGTGCGCTGCAGCCGTTCGAGCGTCGTGGTGAGCGCCTCAAGCCGGGCGACCGCCGCGGCCGACGGCTGCCGCAACCGCACGTTCAGCTGGACTGCCCGGCCGTCGAGGCGGTCGGCCATCGTCTGCAGCTGCGCAAGACTCGCCTCGGCCGCCATCGACTGCAGGTCGACGGCGAGCACCGAGCGGAACGACCGGGCCTCGAACCGCTCGCCCTCGAGCCGCGCCTGGTCCAGCCCTCGCTGGAACGGGTCACGATCGACGGTGAGCGTCGCGTCGATGGTGCCGGCGTCGTACGTCACGCGGGCCCCCTCGCTGCTGTCAGGTGACGGCCCGGCGGGCCGTGCGGATGGGCGAGCCGCCCGGCTCGGGCTGGGCTGCCTGTCGCCGGTCCGGGTCGGCGAACTCCTGCACGAGCCCGTCGACAGCGGCTCGGTACTGCCACCACGGCAGGTCGCCGGCGTCGTTCCACGTCAGGCCGAGGTGCCGGCTCATGAGGTAGCGCTCGACGCGCCGATGCTCGCCGCCGGTCAGCGCCTCGTACCGGCCGGCGGCTACCGAGGGTTCAGCAGCGCCGACACCAGGTAGGCGGAGAAGCCCGCGAAGTGCCGGTGCGGCAGGTTCCACAGCTCGTCGTGCGACGGGCTCTGGCTGCAGACCTCGGCCAGCGCGGCCGTCGTCTGCTCGCGGGTGCGACGGGCGAGCTCGCCCTCCCCGCCTGCCTCGGCGACCTTCGCGCGGACCTTCTGCATGTCGACGACGCCCTTGTCGTCGATGAGGTCGGCCTGCATGGCGCGCAGTGCCGCCTGCAGCTGCTCGACCTGGTCTTGCGACGGCTCGGGGATGGTGCCGACCGGTCCGCCGACGGCCGAGAAGTCGTACGCCAGGACCTCGAGGTCCTCCGCCTTGTAGCCCACCGTCAGGCCGCCGCGGTGAGCTCGAAGGACTCGATCTCGTCGCTCGGGCAGAGCGCGGCGATGTCGAGGGCGTACTTGCGGTAGTCGGCCAGGCGGCGGAACGCCTGCTCGACACTGCCGCCGGCCTGGGCGCGCGGCACCCACAGGCCGAGGCGGACCGAGTCGCCGTCGACGTCGACGAGCGTCTGGCTGAGCAGCATGAGCGCGATCTCGTCGTCGGTGTTGGAGAAACGGAACGACTTGCGCGACGGGGCGCTGCCGCTGCCGACGACGGACGCGAGCGTGCCGCCGCCGATCGCGAGCTTGAAGTTCTCGAGGGTCGCCTCGGCGAGAGTGCAGCGCACCGCGACCTGCCGGGACGTGCGGCGCTTGACCGGCGCGTCCTGCTCCTCGATCGCCCAGTCGGTGACCTCGGCCGAGGTCGCGATCGTGTAGCCCTCGGTAGTGCCGCCGGGGTTGACCCAGGGCGAGGGCAGCGTGCCGGTGAAGGCGACGGTGTCGGTCGGGCGGGTCGTGCCGGCGGGGGCGTAGAACATCGCCATCGCCGTGCCGTTGACGTTCTCGGGGGTCCAGAGAGCCACGGTCAGGACTCCTTCTCGGTCGCGGTGATGACGACCGGCACCCGGTGGGCGCCGGCGAGCGTGCGGAGCTGCTCGGCCTGCTCGGCGTTGACGTCGAGCGGCCTGCGGGTCAGGGGCGCGAGCCCCTTGATGCCGTGCTCGAAGCGGTCGTAGGGCGCCCGCACGGCAGCCGTGTGGCCCCCGGCGGTCGTCGTGGAGTCGGGCATGGTGCCTCCTGGGCATGCCGAACAGCCCGGACGGTCCGGGTGCGGTCGTGCGGGTGCTCGCTGAGGTCAGCGGCGGGGGAGCGCGCGTGCCGGCTGCGGCCGGTCGACGGTGATCCAGTAGCGGCAGCTGACGAGGGTGCGGCTGCGCTCGCGACGGAGGTAGCTGGGGGCGCCGCCCATCCGGCCGATGCGGCTGACGGTGCGGTGCCCGATGAGCTCGTGGGGGCCGTCGGCGAGAACGGCGAGGTCGGCGGCCTGGGCGAGCGCCTCGGCGGACAGGGCGCGCTGCGTGTGGTCGTCGCCCGGGCGGGGGCCGCGGCCGCGGGCGAGGACTGTGACGGCGAGGGTGTCGAGCAGGCCGTCGGCCTCGAGGCCGGGGCCGCCGCTGACGGTCAAGCCGATGACCCGGTCGGGCATCGCGGGCAGCTCCTCGTCGCCGCGGTGCCACTCGTCGGGCAGCGGGACGGTGAGGCCTTCGTGCTCGCCGGGCCAGCGCTGCTGCAGCCAGGTGGCGAGGTCGCCGATCCAGAGCACGTCAGCGGCCTCGTGCGCTGCGTCGGCGGCTCTTCTCGCGGAGCTGGGCGTCGCTCAGGCGCGGGACGGCGGCGGGGCGACTGTGCACGACAGCGCCGGCATCGACGACGGTGGTGGCGGCGCTGCGGCGCAGGTCGTTCTCGTCGAGCGGCGCGAGGACGGCGACGTCGTCTGCGATGTCGCCCACGGCGTCGATCATCCCGGTGCGGATGCCGTCCCGCAACGTGCTGTCGGCGATGCGCCGGAAGCGCCGGTCCTGACGGGCGACGGTCGCGGTCTCGAGGTAGCGAGCTTGGCCGCCGCGCGGGTGGCTGAGCGACTCGTCGCGCTCCTGCACCTCGGCGTACCGCTGGTCGACCGTGGCCTTCCCGGCGAGCTGCCCGTCGCCGGTCTGTGCCTGCAGCACCCGGATCCGGTCACCGAAGGTGCCCACGTCAGCGCCAGCCGAGGTCGTGCTGGCCGTAGCCGGCCGTCGGTACGTGGGGGTCGGACTGGCCGCCGAAGAGCGCGCCCTCGTGCCAGGGGGCGTTCACGGCGCCGACCTCCCCGAGCGGCTCGGCCGGGGTGTCGCCCTGGGCCGGGGGGAGCGTGGCTCGCCCGACCGCGAGGTCGCGCAGCAGGGCGCGGGCGCGGTCGACGCGCAGCTGCACCGGGTCGCGGACGTCGAGGTCGACGTGCCGGCGGTGGGTGAGCGTCGCGTGCCAGACCGCCAGGTCGAGAGTGATGTCGCGGACGAGCTCCGGCACGGGCGCCGAGAACGGCACCGGGTAGCGCGAACCGAGCGCGGCGTCAACCTCGGTCTGCGCCTTGCGGATCGCGAGACGAAGGTCGGTGTCGGCAAGGTCGGATGCCGTGCCGCCGACCTTCTGCGGGTCGAGCTCGGAGTGCACGTCGTGGGGCTCGAGGTAGCCGGGCACGTGGAGCCTCCGCGTTCGGTGGTGGTCGCCCCGTCGCCCCAGCCTCAAGGACCGGGGCGACGGGGAGGGCTCAGGAGCGGGCGGCCTTGGGGGCCGTCGACTCCTGGGGCTCGGGCTGCGCCTTCGCCAGGGCCGCGTCGTACGCCGCCTGAGCCGCAGCAGCCGCCGCAGCGGCCTGCTCGGCCGCGAGCTTCTCGCGCTCGCCGGGCTTGACCACGGCGCCGGCCGCGACGAGCCGGCGGGCGTCCTCGACGTTGAGCTGCACGACGTCGCCCTTGCGGTGGCGCTTGTAGTCGTACGGCTCGCCGGGCTTGCTGACGGTCTCGTCCCAGGACTCGGCGACGAGCTCGTACTTGCCGGCCTTCAGCTCGCTGACGTCCGTCACGCGGCACGCACGCCGGTGATCCAGCAGGCCGCCAGGGGCTGGTCGACCCCCATGACGCGCTTGCGGGTGCTGTCCGAGCGCCACGACTCGGTCGGGCCGCCGTTGGGGCCGCCGCCCTCGCCGTACAGCGGGGTGGCCTCGAGCGGGCGGGTGTCGCTGTAGAAGCCGACGGTGCCGCGCTCGAGCACGAGGACCTTGTTGCTCGAGAAGCTGTAGGACGTCAGCGGGTCGAGGCCCGCGATCTTCGTCGGCAGCTTGCCGGTGTACTCGATGTTCTCCGAGGACTGGCCGTCGCGGTAGACGCGGTTGAACTCCTCGTTGCCCTCGAGCACGGGCTCGATGTCGCCGGGCATGACGACCGTGTCGGCGCGGAAGCCGAAGCGGCTGTCGGCCGGGGCGCCGGCCGGTCGGGCGGAGGCGATCTGCTCCTTGGCCCGGGCGATGTCGCGGCGAATCTTGGCGGTCGCGCCGGCGTCCCACGCGGCGGTGGCCGCGACGGTCGGGATGCTCGGGTCGTCGAGCAGCGCGCGCAGGGCCCGCTCGTCGGCGCGGACGTGGGTGTTGCGCAGCTGCGTGATCTGCCGGTTGACCGCGTCGACGTTGCCCTCGTCGCGCATCTCGCGCGAGACGCGGACGCCGAGGCCCTTCTTGATGCCGTAGGCCAGGCGGGGCAGGCCCATCTGGCCGGCGGCGACCGGGATCTCGGCGAACTCCGCCACGGCCTCGACGTCACCGTCGAGGTACAGCGGCGTGCTGCTGTGGAAGCTGACCAGGCCGTTGGTGTTCCGGCCGGCGTTGCGCAGCAGCGTCTCGCTGATGAACTGGTTGGCCAGCACGTCCAGGATGCGTGCCGGGATGAGGTACGGGTTGCCGACGAGGTCGGAGACCGTGGTGCGGGAACCGTCGCTGACGCTCAGCACGGGGGTGGTCATGTGCGTGTCCTCTCGTGGTGGGCGGGTCAGACGGTCCGCATGAGACCGACGGCAGCCGCGGCCACCCCGGAGGGGGCGGTGCAGGTGCCGACGATCGTGCGGGCGTCGGGGGTGGCGGCGGCCGGGGCGACCTGGCCGTTGGCGGTGGCGACGAGCTTGTCGCCGAAGGCGGCAGCGCCGCTGTAGGTCACGGGGACCTCGATGCCGCTGGTGGCGACGCCGACGGTGGTGGGCAGCAGCGCGGCGTTCAGCACCGGGCGGCCCTGGACGGTCGTCGGGGTGGTGACGACCGCCTCGGGGTTGATGGCGTCGGTGACCGCGACGCCGAGGACCTTCGTCGAGCCCGCGGCCGCGACGCCGATGCGACCGGAGCCGCGCGCCTCGACGAGCTGGCCGCCGGTGATGAACTCGGCCGGGGTGTAGGTGATCGGGCCGCTCTTGAACTTCATGGGCACGCCGGGCATGTCAGAAGCTCCAGTTCTTGTAGGTCTCGGAGGTCTTGACGGCCTCGAGCGTGGTCGGCTGGCTGGTGTCGACGCCGCGGCCGCTGCCCTGCTCGGCGGACAGGTCGACGGTGCCCTTGGCGGCGTCGAGCAGGTCGCGGATGACCGAGAACGGGTCGACGCTGGTGCCGTTGCTCAGGTCGATCTGGCCGGCCGCGGGGACCGACAGGACCGGCGCGGCCTTGTCGAGCAGGTGCGGCGGGACGCCGGCGGCGACCCAGTTCTGGCGCTCGTCGCGCCAGCGGGACTGCGCGACCGACAGCTCGAGCGCGGCGATGCGGGCGCGCTCGTCGCCGGCGAGCGGCGTGCTGAGCGACGCACCAACCGGCTCGGGGGCGGCGGGGGCGACCGGCTCGACGGGGGCGTCCTTGAGCAGGCCGTCGATGAAGGCGTTGAGCTGCTCGTCGGTCCAGCTGTCCGGGTCGTCGGGCAGCTCGTCGGCCTTCGGCGTCACGACGGGCGCGGCGGGCGCGGGCGGGGCGGTCACGACGACGGGCGCGGGCCCGGTCGTGATCGCCTCCTTCGGCGCCGGCGCGTCCGCCGGGGTCTTCTTGGCGAGGAGGGCCGCGAGGACCTTCTCCTCGTTCTCGGTCAGGGTCGCCATGTGGCTCTCCTCCTGGGTGATGGTGAACGCCTCGCCAGAGAGGTCGAGGACGGGTGTGGGGTCGCTGCTCAGGTCGACCGCCTGCCACGGGCCCATGCCGGTGACGCGCGGGTCGGCGGTGAGCAGGACGTGCTGCAGCGCCCGCGGCCAGGTGCGGCCGTCGGCGCGCTCGAGGGACTCGACGATGCGGGCGCTGACGCCGAGGCGGGGCATGCGCTCCACGAGCTCGGCGGCGTCGGGCGCCAGGTCGATCAGGCCGTACAGCCCGTCGTCGCGGACCTCGACGCGGCGGACCTCGCCGCGCATCCGCGTCGGGTCCATGTTGTGCGCGTTGGCCGGGTCGGCGAGGACGGCCGGGACCGCGTCGTACGCCTGCTCGTCGAAGGCGCGCGCCAGGTCGGTGAGGTACGGGCGGTCGAAGGTGAGCCGCCGGCCCTGGTAGGTGATGCCGCCCAGCGGCAGGATCTGCTTCCAGTACAGCCGGGCGCCCGCCTTGGCCGACGTGCTGTCGGTCCGCGGGGTGAGCAGCGCGCGGGTCACGAGGCCCTCCTCATCGGCTTGCCGGCGGCGCGGAGCGCGTCGTACGCGCCGGGCCGGACGCCACGGGCGCGAGCGGCCTTGACCATGCGGCGCTTCTGCTCGGTCGTGAGCTTCGACAGGTCGAGGCCGCGGGTAGGCGTCGACAGCGCGACGGCGTCGTCGGCGGCGGCGCGCGAGGCCGGCACGACCTTGCCGGTGCGATCGACCGCGTGGCCTTTCGGCATGGGGTTGCGCGCCAGCCAGGCGGCGCGCTGGGCGGGCTCGAGTCGGTTCAGCGCGTCGGCGGTGTCCTTGGCCAGCTTCGCCTCGGCGCGCTCGGCGTCGCGCTTGGCCTTCTCGGCGGCCGCCGCGGCCTTGCGGTCGGCGGCCTTCTTGTCGCTGGCGGCCTTCTTCGACGCGGCCTTGCCGGCTGCGGCGGCCCGGCCGATGCTGCCGTCACGCAGCCCGTTGATCTGGCGCTTGGTGGCGTCGTTCAGGGAGCCGGTCTGCTGCAGTCCGCGGCGCTTCTGGAAGTCGCGGATCTGCTCCTCGGTCTTCTTCGACGTCGACGTGCTGCCGCTGGTGGTGCCGGACGCGGGAGCGAACTGGCCGCCCTGCGGGCTGCCGGCGGGCTGGTGGGTGACGGGCATCAGCGTGCTCCTGCCGCGCGGGCCTTGAGCGCTTCCCACTGCGCGAGCGCCTGGACGGCCTGCGCGCGGCTGCCGGCGTTGACGTTCTGCACGCCCGGGTAATTGAGGTCGCCGGTCGCGACGAAGCGCTTGACGATGTTGATCGCGACGGGGATCGCGCGGCTGATCGGCATGCCCTTGCGCTCGTGCAGAGCGACGGCGATGCGCTCGATGTACGGCGGCAGCCCGCCGCCGCGCTCCACCCAGTTGGCGCGTGGCGACCTGTCGAGCGCACCGGGCATCACGCGGCTCCTTCGGTCGGGGTGTCCTGCTGCTGCAGGTAGGCCGCGTAGGCCTCGTCGGTGCTGACGCGGGTGGCGTGCGCCGGGCCGGGCGTGCACCGGCAGGTCCCGCCGTGGCGGGTGCCGGGCCAGCCAGCGGCGGGCGGCCGGTCGGCGGTGAAGTTCGTGCGGTCCAGCGCGGCGCAGTCCGGCGTGGTGCGCGGGTCGCGGCGGGCGTACCAGCCGAGGACACGGCCGTGGTCGCGGGTGGCGACCTCAACGCGGGCGCCGGCGCGCATCCGGCGAGCCTGGGCGGCGGTGTGTGCGTCGTAGTGGCGACGCTCGGCCTCGACGGCGACCGCGAGGGACTGCGGGTTGTTCGCTGCGGCGGTGAGGCGGCGGGACGCGGCGAGCAGGTAGCGGGCGCGCATGCCGGGCTCGCCGGACAGCACCTGCGCGATGGGCTGCCGGTCGGCGTTCCGCGGGGTCGTCGCAACCTTGAGGCGCAGCGTGCGCGCTACGCGGGCCGGCGGCGACTGAGTGGCGAGGCGGACGGCGGCGGCCGCGGCGGCCGGGCTGACGCCGAGCGGCCCGAGCAGCGTGCGGACCCGTGGGGTGAGGGCGGCGGCGCTGAAGCCGGCGGCGAGGAGCGCGGCGAGAGCGACGATCGCCCGGCGCTCGGCAGGCGTCGGCTCGGCGGGCTCGGTGTGCGGGGGCTGCGGGCTGGTCACGCCGCTCGGGCGGCGTCGCGCGCGAGCACGAGACGTGCGGCGCGCTCGGTCGTGCGAGCCACCTGCGCGACCTGCTCGACCGGGCTGCTGTCGACGGTCGGTCGCTCAGGCTGCAGCGCCCGGCGGACCCGGTCGACGTCGAGCTCGAGGTACCCAGCCACCTTGACGATGAGCTGCTCGACGAACTCGGGCGGCACGACGCTGCGCTCGCTCGGGTCGGCGAGAGCCTGCAGCAGCTCGACGGTGGTGGCGAGGTCGACCTCGCGCAGCGGGGCGAAGCGCATGCGCGGCGAGGGGGCGTCGGCGCCGAAGTTCCAGCGGACGAGGTCGGCGACGAGGTAGGACGTGTTGGTCGCGGCGATCTCGCGCAGCACCGAGTCCCGGCCGGCGGTGAACAGGTCGGTGGCGTCGCGGCTCAGCGCGTAGGACCCGCCGCTCTTGCCGGGGTCGGTGAGGTTCGAGAAGCCGGCGAGGACGCTGGTGGCCTGCTCGGCGGACAGCCAGTCGAGCGCGGCCTGGAACTGGCTGGCGCCCTGGCCGTTGCTGTCGAAGGCCGCGAGCGACCAGCCGGCCGGGAGCGGCAGCACGCCACCGGAGCGCAGCCCGGCGGCCATCCGCCCCGCACGGTTCAGCTCGTCGGTCTGCTGCGGCGTCGCGTCGGTGGTGATGGTGCTGCTCGGGAACGACACGTTCTCGAGGAACTTCCACCACAGGAAGCGGATCTTGCGCTTCGTGTCCGCGATGAGCCATGTCAGCTCGAGGTCGGACGCGCCCCACAGCGGGTTGCGGTGCTGGCCGTGGATGTAGACCAGCGAGCGCGGCGGGCCGAGGGTGACGGTCTGCGTGCCGGCGACGCGCTGCCCGCCGCGGCCGTCGTCCTCGACCTTCGGCACCTGCTGGCTGAAGCCGCGGTACGCGCCGGTGCGGACGTCGCGCTGCAGCGTGCACGTCGCCGCCGGGCGCCAGGCGATCTTGTCGTAGCCGACACGGCCATCAGGGGTGGCCCGCCAGACCTTCTCGAAGTACGCGCGGCGCTGCCAGACGGCGGCGGTCTGCTGCGCGAGGACCAGGTCGAGGGGGACGCCCATGCCGCCGGCGTTCGCCGGGCGGGTGAGGTGTTCGCGGACCCACTCGGTCTGGCCGCGGTCGCCGTCGGGCGCGTCGAACAGCGGCACCGCACCGCGCAGCGGCAGCGTCAGGGCCTGCTCGAGCATCGCGGCCTTGCCGTCGGTGGACAGCATCCGCTCGAGCTGCTCGACCGTCGGGGGCTTCCAGCCGTCGAGGCCCTCGTACGCCAGGTCCCAGCGGGCGTGTGCGTGCGGCTGGGCGCTGCCGGTCTCGCCGGCGTCGATGAGGTCGGCGGCGGTGCGGATGCGCTCGGCCGGGAGGCGGTCGGGCTGCGTCATGGCTGCCCTCCCGAGCGATGTGGTTGGTCTCGACGGGGCGGCGGGGGTGTCGTGCCCGGCGAACCGCGGGGTGGGCGGTGGTGGGCGCGCGGGCCGCCCCGTCGAGGTTTGAGTCCCTCGTTGTGCGAGGGCGATGTGGCGACAGCCGGTCATAGAAGAAGCGGCTGGCGCCAAGGCGGCGATGCGCGGCGGCAACATCTGGCACCGTCGCCGCCATGCCTCAGTTCAAGTACGAGTCCGAGAACCGCCCCGGCATGGGGACCTGGTACCGCTGGCACTGCAAGGAGTGCGGGCGCCGAGGCGACCTGAAGATCGACCGGCCGGTCGCCATGCGCGACGCGAAGGAGAGCCACGGCTACGGCCCGTGCCGGCAGTCGCGCATCTAGCCCCAGGCGACGAAGCCGCCCGGCGCGTCGTCGTCGCGGTACGCGTGCTGCACGACCTCGCCGCCACCGGCTGGCGGGGCGGTCGGACGCAACTCGGTCAGCGCCCACACGAGCGCGTCGAGGGCGTTCGGTGACGGCTCGCCCGCGGCGCCGGTGAAGCTCGTGAGCTGGTCCTCGAGCTGCTCGTGGTCACCGACATGCACGACGCCCGGGCGGGTGTAGAGCGCAGCGGCCGGCTCGGCGCGGGTGCGCTTGCCCTGTGTCGCGTCGACGACCTTGACGGGCAGCGTCGGGTCCAGGGTGCGAAACAGGTCGACGAGCCAGCGGCCGCCGTGGTTCTTCTCGACGACGACCCGGTCGGCGCCGTGCAGGTCGAACAGCCGGCGTGCCTCGCGGACCTGGGCGGCCGGGCCGAGCGCCCGGTCACCGAGCAGGTCGGCGGAGTGCAGGACGCGCGCGCGGTGGTCGAGGTGCATGGCGACGACCGCGAAGCCGACGCCGTCGCCGTCCTTCTCGCCGTCGGACGGGTCGAGGGCAACGACCGTGCGGCCGAGGAGCTCAACGCGCAGGTCCTCGGGGCGCTCGCTCACGATGAGCCCGAGCTGCTCGCGCTCGGCCTTATCGGGGTCGCGGGTCCACAGCGCGCCGTCGGCCTCGTCGAGGACCTCGCCGTCGAGCTCCTGCCGGCCGAGCCGGGTGCCCTCGAGCAGGCGCATGCGGGTGAGCGCGGCGCCGGCGAGGTTCGCCATGTTGTCGCGGGTGTGCAGCAGGCTCGTGCGCGTCGGGCCGTGGGGATCGGCGAGCGCCGCGGTGAGCAGGCGCTTGACGAGCGCCAGGCCGGGGCGGCCGGCCTTCGGCGTGCCCGAGGCGATGATCTTCGCGGGGGCCTTGCGGACGGCGAAGCCGATCGACTCGTCCCAGGCGGTGGCCCACTGCTTCCATAGGCCGATCTCGTCGGCCCACACGCCGCGCAGGTTCTTGCCTTGCAGGCGCAGCGCCCCGTCGTCGGCGCCGTCGCCGTAGACGACTCCGCCGTCGCGCAGGAACAGCTCGCAGGTCGAGCGGTTCCAGCGCAGGATGTGCGGGCCGCGCTCGAGGAGCTCACCGCCGGGCCCGACCCGGCCGCCGAGGGCGCGGATGAGCCCGCTGTCCTGGGACTCGAAGCAGGTGGTGCGGACGTCGCCGAGGGTCGGGGCCACGACGCCCCACTCGCCGCCTGGGTGGGCGACGATGAGCTCGGCGAAAGCGTTAGCGCACGTCCAGGTCTTGCCGGCTCCGCGACCGCCTCGGACGTACCAAACGTCGTAGTCGCCGGTGGGGGGCAGCTGGATCGGGCGGGCCTTGAGGCGCCAGCCGAACGGGTCGAAGACGGCGGGCGGCTCGGGCTGCGGCTCGGGCGGGCTGAAGGCCTCGGCCATGCGCAGCAGGTCGGCGCGGACGTCTGCGGAGAGGGTCACGACCCACCTTCGGGCACAGCGGTGCAGGGCCAAGCGTGGGACAGATGGCCGGACACGTCAAGCGACCGAGCGGTGGCGGCGCGTCGCGCGAGCCTCGGCCTCGGGGTACCAGACGACGAGCTCGCCCGTCTTGACCAGGCAGGCGGCCGTCACGCCGCCGCTGCTGGTGGTGGCGCGCTGCGCCCACTTGCGGACCGTCTCGACGCCGATGCCGACCGCGGCGCTGACCTGCTTGGGCGTGCCCCAGCCTGCGGTGCTGAGCACTGCCCGACCGTCTTCGACCTTGGCGCGGCACGCCATGAGGTACTCCGCCCACGTGTAGCCCTGCTTGCACCGGCGGCAGGACCAGCGGTCGGCGAAGCCGGCGTCGGTGAGGTCGCGCTGCAGCTCGCGGGCGCCGCACTGCGAGCACTCGACGTCGGCGCGCCACGTCGGTGTGTCGCGGCCAGTGGCGCGCTCGAGGGCGCCGACGAGGAGCCGCAGGTCGGTGCGGTACTCGGCGAACGCGGGGTGGTTATTCGCTGCCCAGCGGGTGTGGCGCTCGAGGTAGTGCGCGGCGGCGCGGACGACCTGGCGCCGGCTGCCGCTGTCCATGGCGGCGGGCTCGCGGCGGGTGTTCCGCCAGTCGTCCTCCCAGGTGCAGAGGGTCCAGTCGGCGGAGGGCGTGTCGTCGGTGGTCTCGGCGTCGACGCTGACGCCCATGCCGCCGGGCGCGAGGAGCACGAGGGCGTCGCCGCCGAGGAGGGGCTGCTCGTCGGTGCCGCTGACGCGCTGCTGGTCGTACGCGCTGCTGCCGGCGGGCCGGCCGAGGCTGCCGGGGAGCCAGGCGTACAGGTGCAGGACCGTGGCGAGGTCGGTCTGGGCGGCGCTGATGCAGCGCTCGCAGGTGTTGCCCTCGCGCTTGGTGAGGCTGCGCGCGCAGATGCTGCAGAGCGGGTGCTCGGCCTCGAGCGCGTGCGCGTGCTGCTGCTCGCGCTCAGTGCCGTCGGCATCGCGGTCGGGCTGCCAGTCGCAGCGGGCGCAGCGCGTCACGGCGTCTCCTCGGGCTCGTGATCGGGCTCGGCGTCGAAGCCGGGGCACGGGTCGGCGGGCGGGCAGGCGCGGCAGTCGCCGGCCGGGACGGTGTGCGCGACCCGGTAGTGGCCACAGAGGGCGCAGGGCGTCACGCGATCTCGCCGCCGAGCGCGAGGAGCTCGGCGTGCACGAGCGGCCCGACGGTCTCGGGTGACAGCTCGGGCACCGGGTGGCCGACGGCCTTCTCGACCGCGGCCTGCCGGTTGGCTAGGACCCGCTGGATGAGCAGGACCATCGCGTCGACCCGGCGGCCCTCGAGGCGGAGCCGGGCCTCGTTGATCCCGAGGTGCGCGAGCCGGACGAGCAGGTCGTCGCAGTCCCGCCGCTGCTGCCGGAGCAGCTTGGTCCAGACGCTGTCGCCGGCGCGCTCGACTGGGAGCGCCCCGACCTGCTGCTCGAGCCAGCGGACGGCGGCGAGCTGCTTGGCGGCGGACAGCTGCAGCTCGGCGTGGACGACGGGGACGGGCAGGCGGCTCGGGTCGTCGACGACGCCGAGGGTGCCGAGGAGGTCGCGGGCCTGCTGCCCCTTGGCCTGCTGCCGGGCGTTGGGGGTGCTGCCGCCGTGGTGCTTGCACAGCCCGTAGCCGAGGTGGTCGGTGCCGGCGCCAGCGCTGAGCCCGCACGGCCGGCCCTTCGCGTCGCCGCGGTAGGTGCTGGTGCTGTGCCCGGGGCAGTGCCCGGCGGGGTGGCCGGGGCAGTCGGGGTACTTGCCGGGGAGCGTGCATGGCACGAGGCCGCCGGTCATCGGTCCTCCTCGGTCGGCGGGTCGAGCAGGCCCGCGGCGAGGCGGTCGAGCGCCACGACGTTGACCCAGTGGTCGATGCGGATGCCGTGCACGTGCTGGTCGGCCAGCGCCTTGACCCGGGCGGCCGCCTCGTTCCGTCCGCGCTGCCGTTCCGCGTCGAGGTGGGGCTGCACGACAGCGAGGACGACGTCGGCGAGGTGCGGCTGCCAGTCGCACCAGTAGCCCTGCCACCCGCAGGAGCAGGCGTGCCAGCCGGGGTCGTCGGGCTTGCTGCCCTTGCGGCGGTAGTCGTAGTAGTGCGCGGCGAGCGCGTCGAGCACGAGCCACCTGCGCGACACCTCCTCGCGCAGCGCCTCGCGGTCGCCGGTCACGGCGTCTCCTCGGTCGGCGGGTCGACGCGCTCGTGGTCGGCGTTCGCCCACAACTCGGCGTAGACGAGGTCGGGGTCTTCTCCGGTAGCGCAGCGACGCAGGCTGTCGAGGAGGTCTTGGCCATGGATGACGTGCCAGCCGAGGGCGGTCACTCGTCGCCCTCGGCGTCGAGCGCGACGCACCGGGCGCAGTCGCACTCGACGCCCTCGTACCCGGCGTCCTCGTGCGTGCCGCACGGGTCCAGCACGCCGAGCGTCACCTTGCACGGGCAGGCGTAGCCGCCGGGCCACAGCGCGGGCTCGCGGTCGCCGGTCACGTCGCCGCCAGGTCGGCCAGCGTGGCGAGGGCGTCGTCGTAGTCGCGGCAGGGGCCGCGCTCGGTGTCGTTCGGTCCGTCGTCGCCGCGCAGGCCGAAGTGCGTCGCGCCGCTGTCCTCGAAGGCGCACCACGAGCAGAGGCGGATGCCGTGCTCGGTGAAGGGCTTGTGCCGGACCGCCTGGTCGTAGGCCCGCCGCGCGATCCGCAGGTCAGCGCCACAGCGGGCGAGGACCGACTCGCTGCCGGTGCCGCAGGCGGCGTTCTTGGCTTGCCGCTCCGCGACCCGGGCCTCGACAGCGGCGAGCAGGTCGGCGGGGGAGGCGGTCACGACGACGCCTCACGGTCGGCGTGTGCGACGAGGGCGAAGCGGAAGGTACGAGCCTGGCGCAGCCAGTAGTCACGTCGCTCCTCTGGCAGGCCCAGCCAGAGGCCGCGCACCCCCGTGCCAGTGACGTTGCGCCAAGCCGCCCAGAGCGCCATCGCTGCCGCTTCGATGGCCTGCTCGCTGTCCAGCGCCAGACGGAAGCGGGCGAGGGCGGGCGGCGCGCTCCACTGGCAGTTGCACGGAACGTCGCTAGCGGCCGGGCAGCCGCGACCGTGTGGCACCGCGAGCACCTCCCGCGCGGCGTCCGCGGTCGGGCTGGAGGCAACCCGCCGAGCGACAGCGCCGCACGCCACGGAGCACAGCGACAGCCCGAGGGTGGCGCGCGCCTCACTAAGCGGTTCGCCGCACTGACGGCAGGCGGTCCTCGCGGCGTCCGCGGTCGGGCTGTCGGCCCGGTCGGGGGAGGTCGTCACAGCGGCATCCCCTCGCTGTGCAGGCGGCGCAGCCAAGCGCGCACCTGCGCTGGCGTGTGCAGCCACAAGCCGCTGGCCGGGCTCAGGTTGACCTCGACCCCCTGGATCTCGTCGACGGTCTCGACGAGGAAGTCGATGACCACGTCAAGCATCACCGCCGCCTCGGCTGACCACTTCCCAGCGGGCCACACGGCCTTCGTCATCTCGTCCACGACCTCGTCGCGGTCGGTCGTCCTGCTCGGGCTGTCGTTCATCGGTGCTCCTGGGTGTCGGGGTGGGCGGTGGGCGGGGCGGCCGGCAGGACGGCCTGCGTGTCGTACGCCGCTGGCACGGCCGGTGCGTGTCGTGCCTCGCGCGCGGCCGGAGCCGGGACTGGTCGGCGGGCGAGAGCGGCCCGCGCGGCGCGGTACTCGTCGGTGGCGGGGCTGCCGGTTGGGATGTGTCGGACGGCGAAGGCCTCGCGGTCGACGAGCTCGTCGGCGCGGCAGGGCGAGCAGGCGTGCGCCCACTGGCCGCGGTGCCGGCCGCA